>JBKEAX010000359.1:0-15659 GCA_047972825.1 Hyphomicrobiaceae bacterium
CGTCAGATTCTTGGTACGTGGGAGAGACTGGGTTTTATCAAGCTGAAGCCCAGCGCCGAAGGAGCAACCGCCCCGGAAACTCTCAGGCAGAAGGACCGCGCACCAAGCGACACTCTGGAAAGCAGCCGTGCAGTAGCAGTAAATTTTTGCCCGGCTCACCCAAGGGGACAAGGCCGCCAAGCCGCACAACCCAAGATGCGGCGTGGGTCCAATCTCTCAGGTTCCGCGACAGAGGGGGCTGAATACAGGTCTGGGACACACCATGTCTCACCCACAGCCCCACGGAGCCAGAGATGTCCGATGCGACTTCGACAGACACAGACCACGCACAATTGAAGCGCACACCGCTTTATGATCGGCACGTTGCAGCCGGTGCCAAGATGGTGCCGTTCGCTGGGTATGAAATGCCAGTACAGTATCCGCTGGGCGTTCTCAAAGAACACCTTTGGACACGCGAGAAAGCAGGCCTGTTCGATGTTTCCCATATGGGGCAGGCATATCTCGTTTCAGCTGACAAAAAACACGAGTCCGCTGCGGCATTTCTTGAGCAATACGTACCCGCGGCACTTCTGGAATTGCTGCCTGGCCAGCAGCGCTACACGCAATTGCTGAACGACGACGGCGGCATCATCGACGACGTGATGGTGACGCGCAGCGCAGAAGAAGTGCGCAAGGGCGTGCTCGTTCTGGTGGTCAATGCGGCGCGTAAGGATGTGGATTTTGCGCGCATAGCCAAAGGGGCCAATGAAACAAAATCCTTCCGGCTCATACCCAACAGGCACTACGCACTGCTCGCGCTGCAAGGCCCCATGGCAGCAGACGTTTTGTCAAAGTTGGCGCCCGCTGTCGCCGACATGAATTTCATGAGCGCATGCCGGATCGATCTCAACGGCATTTCAGCCCATGTCTCGCGCTCGGGCTATACCGGCGAGGATGGCTACGAGATTTCGGTTCTTGCCGAAGATGTTGGCCACGTATGGGATACGCTAGCCGCCGACGAGCGCGTCGCACCGATAGGCCTTGGCGCACGTGACTCCCTCCGCCTGGAAGCTGGTCTTTGTCTTTATGGCCACGACATCGACGAGACGACTTCACCAATCGAAGCTGGATTGCAATGGTCGATACAAAAACGCCGTCGCAATGAAGGTGGATTTCCCGGTGCCGGGCGCATTCAACGCGAACTAGCCGATGGCATCACCCGAACACGTGTTGGCATCCTTCCCCAAGGGCGCGCCCCCGCCCGCGAAGGCACCGAAATCCTGTCATCAACTGGCGACAAACTAGGCATCGTGACTTCCGGTGGGTTTGGCCCATCGGTCAATGGCCCAATTGCCATGGGCTATGTGCCACCCGATCACGCAGCGCCGGACACTGAAGTTCAGCTCGTTGTGCGCGGCAAAGCGATGCCCGCACGCATTACACCGCTACCGTTTGTCCACCATAACTTCCACCGCAAGTCGAGTTGAGTCCATACCAGAAACACACACCACCCACCCATCTCAACATTCCGCCTCCCGCAGCTGGCCGAATAATGGCCAAAGGCTAGCCAGAAAGGAAATTCGCATATGGCACTGGAGCGCTTTACTGAGGATCACGAGTACATTCGCGTCGAAGACGGCGTTGCCACCATCGGAGTCACCGTCCATGCACAAGAGCAGCTTGGCGACATTGTCTTCATTGAACTCCCCGAGATTGGCCGCAAAGTAAGTGCTGGCGAAGCCGTTGCTGTCGTCGAAAGCGTCAAGGCGGCAAGCGACGTTTTCGCACCGCTTGAAGGAGAAGTTGTCGAGGTCAATTCTGACATCGTTGAGAACCCCGCGCTTGTCAATGAAGACGCCGAGGGCAAGGCCTGGTTCATGAAGGTAAAGCTAGCCGACGCAAGCGCTGCCGATGCACTCATGGACCGCGCGGCTTATGACAAGTTTGTCGCGGAGAGCGGGTAATGGCAGGAGAACACCGCGCCACAATCGTTTGGCAACGTGGCGACCAGGATTTTCTCGATAAAAAGTACTCGCGCGCGCACACTTGGCGGTTCGATGACGGTTGCGAAGTGCCAGGGTCATGCCCGCCTTCGAAACTGATCCCCGTGCCGATGGCCAGGCCAGATGCGGTCGACCCCGAAGAAGGTCTCGTCGCATCACTCTCGGCCTGCCACATGCTGTTCTTCCTGGCCTTTGCGGCCAAGGCCGGCTACCGCGTCGATTCCTATGTCGATGATGCAATCGGTGTTTTAGGTAAAAACGAGCGCGGCAGGACCTACATGGAGCGCATCACGCTGCGTCCGCAGGTGACATTCTCAGGCGAAACCGAACCCGACCAGGCCGCCATTGACGATATGCACAACCGCGCACACGATCAGTGCTTCATTGCCAATTCTCTTCGTGGCGAAATCATTATCGCCCCGCCGCCGCCTATACTGGTCTGAGGAACGCCCATGCGCTATTTGCCGCTTGAAGACAATGATCGCCGCACCATGCTGGAACGCATTGGTGTTGCTGGCATCGATGATCTATTTGCTTCTGTTCCAGCCAATAAGCTGTTGCAGGCTCTCCCCGATTTGCCTAACACCGCAAGCGAAATGGCCGTCGAACAACAACTGAGACGGCTTTCGGCAGCCAGCATCTCAGCCGGTGATGTGCCGTTTTTTTGCGGTGCGGGTGCTTATCGCCACCATGTGCCTGCAAGCGTTGATCATCTGATCCAACGATCCGAATTCCTGACCAGCTACACGCCCTACCAGCCGGAAATTACCCAAGGCACACTGCAGGTACTATTCGAGTTCCAAACCCAGGTCGCGCTCATAACCGGCATGGATGTGGCCAATGCCTCCATGTATGACGGCTCGACAGCTACGGCAGAAGCCGTATTGATGGCGCATCGCCTCACCCGGCGTAATAAAGCACTTGTGTCTGGTGGTCTGCACCCACAGTACCGCGACGTCATCACCACACTTTCACATCATGGTGGCAACCTCGTAACCGCGCTGCCGCCTGACCCAACCGGCACTGAAGACATCATCAGTGCCATCGACGAGGCGACCTCCTGCGTGGTTGTGCAATATCCCAGCTTCTTCGGCTCCATTCGTGATCTCAACGATATTGCTGAAGCTGCGCACGCCAAAGGCGCGCTACTCGTAGTCGCAGTGACGGAAATTATCTCACTCGGTGCTCTTAAATCTCCAGGCGACATGGGCGCCGACATCGTTACCGCCGAAGGACAATCCATCGGCAATGGCCTCAACTTCGGCGGGCCCTACGTTGGATTGTTCGCATGCCGGCAAAAGCACGTGCGCCAGATGCCCGGCCGGCTGTGCGGCGAGACCGTCGATGCCGATGGCAAGCGCGGCTTCGTGCTAACGCTCTCCACACGCGAACAACACATACGCCGCGAAAAGGCGACATCCAACATTTGCACAAACTCAGGTCTGTGCGCGCTCGCCTTTACAATCCACTTGACGCTTCTTGGCGAGCGCGGGTTCACCCAGCTTGCAGCCGTCAACCACGCCAACGCAGTAGCCCTTGCGGATACGCTTTCCAACGTCCCAGGCGTTGAGCTTCTAAACACAACATTCTTCAACGAGTTCACGTTACGGCTGACAAAACCCGCGGCAAAAGTTGTTGAGGCACTCGCCGAGAAAGGTGTGTTGGGCGGCGTTCCGGTCTCACGCCTGGAACCCGGACACCGCGAGCTTTCTGATCTGATGATCGTTGCATCGACCGAACTCAATTCAGATGAGGATCGATCTGCTTTCGCCGCCGCACTCAAGGAGGTGTTGGCATGAGCATGAACCGTCAAGGCCGCCCTACCACGCCTTCAACACCAGCTACCGATAATGCCGGAATGAACAGCACGGACGTCAATGAGACATTCTCGGGCCACAAGGGACTACTTCACGAAGAACTTTTGATTTTTGAAAGAGGCCGCAGCGACAAGACCGGTGTTGACCTGCCCACCCCGCTGCCAGTTGAACCCCGTCTTGGCGGGCTGGCACGTGAAAATGCAATCGGTCTGCCCGGCCTTGCCGAGCCGGAAGCCGTGCGCCACTACGTTCGCTTGTCGAGCATGAACTACGCAATCGATGCAGGTCTTTACCCGCTGGGATCGTGCACCATGAAGCACAACCCGCGGCTGAACGAAAAGATGGCGCGGCTTCCTGGCTTCGGCGATGTGCATCCATTGCAGCCGCAATCCACCGTCAAGGGCGCCATCGCATTGATCGAGTTGCTCGCTGGCTATCTCATGGAACTGACCGGCATGCCGGCAGTCGCCATGAGCCCCAAGGCTGGCGCACATGGAGAGTTGGCCGGCATGCTCGCCATCAAGGCCGCCCACGATGCCGCTGGCGATACAGCCCGCCGCGTTGTCCTGGTGCCCGAAAGCGCACATGGCACCAACCCGGCAACAGCCGCCTTCGCCGGCTATTCCGTGCGCACTGTTGAGGCCAAGACCAATGGCACCGTCGCGGTGGAAGCCGTAAAGGCAGCACTCGGGCCCGACGTTGCCGCCATCATGCTGACAAACCCGAACACCTGCGGCCTGTTCGAACCCGAAGTGGCCGAAATCGCCGCAGCCGTGCATGAGGCAGGCGCGTACTTCTATTGTGATGGTGCCAACTTCAACGCCATCGTTGGCAAGGTACGGCCGGGCGATCTGGGTGTCGACGCCATGCACATCAACCTGCACAAGACCTTTTCGACGCCGCACGGCGGCGGCGGCCCAGGTGCAGGCCCCGTCGTCCTCTCTGAAGCGCTTGCCAGGTTTGCACCACTTCCATTCCTGACCAGCAAAGACGGCCGCACGCGACTTGTCGAAACGCTTGCGGAAGCAGAATCCCTTGGCGCAGATCCTTTTGGCCGCTTAACCGCGTTTCATGGGCAAATGGGAATGTTTGTACGCGCACTCGCCTACATGCTGAGCCATGGTGCAGATGGCATGCGCCAGGCGAGTGAGGATGCGGTCCTGGCCGCAAACTACGTGCGCGCGGAACTTCGCGACGTCATGAGCCAGCCATTTGGCGATCAGCCCTGCATGCATGAAGTCCTGTTCGATGACAAATTCCTCAAGAACACAGGTGTCACAACGCTTGATTTCGCCAAGGCGATGATCGACGAGGGCTACCACCCCATGACCATGTATTTCCCGCTGGTTGTACATGGCGCGATGCTGATCGAGCCAACCGAAAGTGAAAGCCTGGCAAGCCTGGATGCTTTTATAGCTACATTACGCGACTTGGCACACGCCGCCAAAGCCGGGCAAACAGAACGCTTCACGAATGCACCCCGTTTCACACCCCGCCGTCGCCTCGATGAAACGCTGGCCGCCCGCCAGCCGGTGCTCAGATGGACGCCACCTGCCGAAGAGAAGGATGCCGCGGAATAACCCGAAGCAACGGGCTCAAACAACGATTCTGCCGTCCTTCGACAGAAGGACGGCAACCCACCTCCAACTTGGAATATGCGCGCAAACGATCATCAACAGGACGAGTATTGGCACGCTAAGAAACATGCCAACAATGCCCCAGATTGTGCCCCAGAATGCAAGCCCAAGCATGATGGCAAACGGGCTCATATTGAGCGTGCTTCCCATAAGCACTGGCTCAATGACGTTACCCACCACGAACTGAAGCGCCGTTAGACCGATAACCAAGGTAAAAAACGGGGTCAGCGTATCGAACTGCACGAGCGCTATCAGGGCTGGAAATGTAACAGCCATGATCGACCCGATGTTGGGGATGAAGTTCAAAACAAAAATGAGCATGGCCCACGTCTCGGCGAAATCAACACCGATAGCCCGCAATATGCCGTAGGAGACCCCTCCTGTTAGAAGGCTGACGAGCGTCTTCATCCAGATGTAACGGCGTATGCTCTCTGAAATGTCGTTGAACAGCTGCGCCATCTTCACCGCCTGCCCCTTGTTGTGCGACATCGCAGCAATCTTTGGCGCCAGATACCGCTCCTCCGCCAATAGGAATCCGACATAAGCAACCACGAGCAAAAGGCTGACCATGAACGACTGGGCTGAAAAAAGAAGCGTTGGCAAACGGCGGACGAGATTTATTTCTCGCAACAAACTGCTCACCTTTTCCGACGCGATAGGGCCCAGCCAATGCGAAAGATCGCCAATCATCGCCTCTAGCCGGCTGACATAGCGTGGCCATGCTTCTTTAATGTCATCAGCTTGTCCGAAAAGAACTGAAACAACCAGATAAAGCGTGAGCACAACAACAGTAATGCCCAGCCCCATCGCCACCGGACGCGGAACATGAGCCGGGCCAATGCGAACCCGCTCGAACATTTTTATCAGCGCCTCCAGCAAGTTCCACAACAGTATCGAAATTGCCAGCGGTATCAGGAACGAACTTCCCAGAACGAGCCCTGTTATAGCGACACCAGTCGCAACGACAGCCAATCCTGCGCTGCGCAGGGTTTCCGTGCCCCCATTCATGTTCATATGCTTCCCTCAAAGTCCATCAACCAGGACAAGTTCTGGCGGCCGGAATCAATTGTAGTATATGCTTTTCAGGTCGAGGCTGCGGTCCCCAGATGCAGTTCAACCACAAGATCATTGGCAAGATCTTCAAGGGTGTCGCGCAGATGGTCCTCGTCAAGCCCGACAGGCAGCACGACATCGGCATTCGCCTCAAACATGGCCTCACCTGACATTGACCCTGAGAATATTCGGGAGTGGAGTTCGTCGATACTGACATCGAGACTTGCAAGAGCCGCAGAAACTTCGTGAACAATACCGGGATGATCCACGCCGGTTAGTACAATGCGCATATGCTGCCCTTTGGTGCGGGCCAAATCCCCATTCGCATCATCCCGGCGTATCGTAACCCATATTCCGGCCTCGCCCAGCCCGCCAAGTTCCGTTTCCAGCCCAATAACATTCTCATCCGGCACGGAAATCCGCAGGATGCCTGCAAATTCACCGCCGAGCCGAGCCATTGAACTATCGATCCAGTTACCAGCATGCAAACTGATCGTTTCTGAAAGCGCCTTGATGAGCCCCGGCCGATCTCGCGCGATAACGGTCAAAACCATATTCTGCGCCATCGCGCATCCTCCCCAAGCGAGTGCACCTTCAAATTTCATTTGTCCGATGAGATTGCACCCGCAGCATTCCATCGGCGCGTAGCGTGGCGCGGAAGATCCTTGAATGCAAGGGGGGACACGATTGGCAATGCGATGCCAATTGGCGGCCTGCAATATTCTAAGGTCCGAAGCCTAGTGCATGTCGCGCAAAAGTGTGCAGCGGTTCAGCGTGAACAACACAGCGAGAAACAATAGCTTTGATCGTGTTCGTGATTCCATGAAACTTGAACACGATCTAGCGGCCGGCGCGCTGGTTGTGCGAACGAGCATTCTGGCCGTGTCGTTCCAGCACAGAGCGGGCCTGCTCCACCAAGGCATCTGCCATGGCCGCGTGCCCCTCCGCCGTTGGGTGAAAGGCACCTGAATAGGTGGCAGCCACAATGAGCTGGAAAAACGACAGGCTGTTCAACTTCAGCGCCTTCTGCAGGATCGAAGGCGCAACATGGAAGTTTCCCGTCATGAAGGCATCGTTAGGCGTGCGAAACCAGCGCTGGCGTTTGGAGTATGGCGGATAATCCGCCGGGTTGTATGGCGCCCAACGACCATCAACCTTGCGGGGCAGCCGCAGGTCATCTGCAATTGAAAAGGCATTGTCGGTGAAACCAGCGCAAATACCCCGGTCGACAAAACCTTTCCGGTGATGCTCGACGAATGTCCAGCCATAATCCTGCGCGCTGCTCTTCATGATGCGGTGGAGCTTGTCAGATACCCAGATCCCCTCGCGCGCTTTATCTGAGCTCAAGTGGAAATCGCTGACAACTTCCATGCCCGCCGTGCCGTCGGGACAAACCTGGGATCCATCGCCCAACAATGCCAGGCCGGGATAACCAGTCAGCAAGATGCGGTTGCTCTCATTCCAGGGAATGTGAAGAATATAGTGAAACGCACGGTTCAATACCTTGTAGCGTTCGCCAAGGTTGGCCAGTTGCCCCTCTGCCAGAGCCAGCCCGTAGACCTGTCCAAACCAGCCACCGAGTTTGCGCAGTGTCGACTGGTCGGCAAGAATGGCATTAGCCAACAGCCGCGAAAAACCAATGTCATTGCCACCAATTGACAAGAATAGCAGGTCGATCTTGCGGGATCTTTCGATCGGGCACTTGTTCAGAACCAGCCCCTTGAGTTCTGGCACCGCACCCTTGTTATGGTAAGCCTCGGGAAGGTCCTGCGGCTCGGAAGCCGTCTTGCCGCACTGGGCGGCAGCAGCAGCCGAGATCTGCGATAGCTCGGGCGGATTAGGTACCCACTCATTGCCCTTGTAGCGCAGGAACAGGCCAGCAGTGATTTCTGCCCCCGAACAAGCCAGCCCGACATAGGTTACCGCGCGATGCGGTTCCTCGATCGCCAGCTGTAGCGCAGCACGAAGCTGGTGGGAATAAAGCGAACGGTGACACGCCTGGTCAAGCCATTGCGCGTTTCCCTTCATGAATTTTTTATCGCCGATTTGTTTCCAGGAACCATCCCGTGCCGGATAACCGCCAATGGTCCCTTCCTTCGCAGCGTCACCATATGTTGTGTCACGCTCGCGCGAAAATTTGACCGGGACATCGGGATTGCCCTCGCCGGAGGCAAAGCTGTCTCCCATACCCACGATCAATAGATCCTGCACCTGGATTGACGCGCGCTGAAGCTCCACGCCCCCAACGGAGACGGCTACTTCCGAGCCTTGGGGATATGGAACATCTATGATGAAAGGCTCATTGCATGTGCGCAGAAATGTTTCGGGCGCCAGCTTGCCTTGTGAATCTTTGGGAACTGTCGACCATGTGCATTCGACTGTGGAAGCTTCCCCAACCCCATGCAGCATGACAACCACACGATGGTTGTGCGGCTGCAGATAGTCAGCAGCATCCTTGCAACGGTGCTTGTTGACCGCCGCGCTCCAGCAAGTGTCATCGACGATCTTAGTGGCCCAACCGCGCGGAAAACGCGCCGCCAATTGCCGCTCAGCCGAAAGCACCGGTGATCTTTTATCGGCTCCATTGAGCGTTTCGTAGATCTTACGGTGCATTTCCGTTGCACCAGGATCTGCAAAGAAACGGAATGAATTCTCAACCCGCCAGGAAATTTCCGGTGCGAGCTGCGACCCGCGGTAAACCGGAGGCGCAGGCGCTGTTCTTGCACGAACTGCGTCCGGATTGAATGCATCTCCGGAAGCGTTTGCTTCAGCAGGTGCATTGGAATTACTGCTTGCTGCATCGTTAGCAGGTGCCGGTGACACTTGATCGGGTGCGGCATCAATCAATCGTTGCAGCGCATCGCCTTCGATAGATAAAGATGGTTCCTTGCCTTCAGGGCTTATGGCATCGGGAACAATCCCCCCTTGCCCTTGCACATCAACGGGAGCTGCTGGCGTCTTTCCCCCATTCCCTGGTCCAGGTTCGACAGCAGGTTCCGGTGCGGTGAGATCGGGCAGCGGCGCTTCGATTATCGGGCCGGTTGGAGCATACGGAGAAGTGCTTTGCGCATACGAAGGTGCTCCCACAGCGACAATAGCCATGAGTGCCACAATACCGAGCAGGATTTGCCGCCATCCAGGCGTCCAACCAGCCGCCATGCCTGAGCTCAAGAGAAATCCCCAATCTTGCTGCACACCATTGAAGCTGCCCCGCAGATGATTACGAATGGGGCGATCGCCCAATTTGGTGCGTTGCCCGTTTATAATTCGAAGCTCAAAGCAGCTCTGCGTGAAGCACATGCTCAAACCACAAACTTGAAGACCAATCACAATTCCATGACGAAACCTGATGCGGCCAGCTCGTATTGAACCGTCTACACACGACCAGCCGTAGCAAACCACCAAAGCCGCCAGACCCGTGTCAACGGCACGATGGCGTCGTCCGCACGCCTTGGCCGTGCACCATCATCGTCCACCCCTCTTTCACAAGCGCGCAAATAGGGCTCAACGAGGGCAACGGGCAGGACGGCCAGTCGCAGGGGCTTTGGCCAACACCGTAATATGCCACGCAAGTCGCCCATACTCCGTCGGGCAATCTGCAATTCGTCCCTCATATTGAGCACAAGCCCACTGTTCGGCGCATTCATTTTCCTGAGGCTCGCACGTGTTGCGAAGGCGCGCCGAGCAAGGGAATAAGCCAGGCCCGCAGTTTCAATGGATGCGGCTTGTTCTGAACCAGGCCGCGCGCCCAACACAACTGCCGCGCGAGACATGGCAGCTGCATCCAGGCCAACAAGGCGGCCGCGGCCCCCAAGAACAAGTAGTTGTGATTCCAGTTGATCGCCACAAACGCGAGCATCCACGCTTGCCACCAAGGCGCCTCTATCAAGGTCATGGCGAAGGACAACATCCCCAAACGCGTCCGCGACAGGGTTGCCGCTGAGAACCCCTGGCCCAATCGCCTCGATCCAGTCACGCCACCATTGCAGTCGGATCTCTCCCAGCAACGGTTCGCTGACACTTTGTGGTATACGGTTCAACTCGCCTTCGAACGCAGCAAGCACAAGCAGGTCGTCGCGAACTTTACGCGGTGCAAGCAACGCTGACAGATAATAGTCGCACGCATGGGCGCGAGCACTTTCAACAACAACTGTGCGCACCCGCTCCATCCACTTGCCTCTTTCGCCTCGGCTGACGATCTCGGCCACTCATTGCTATTGGGTCTGGACCCTAATGCATGTTCAGCCGAAGTGTACGCGGTTCGGCGTGAAGAACATGCTCAAAAAAAGAAAATAGAGCGCATGCGAGATTCCGCGAAACGTGAACACGATCTAGGGGCCTGACCCTAGGCAACCACCAGAAGTGCCGCGGCCACCTTGCGGCGTTCACCTAGAAGAATGTTGTAGGTCCGTGCGGCGGATCCTGTCGTCATCGCCTCAATCCCAATTCCTGCCTCCAGGAAGGCGGCGCGTAGCTCTGCCGACGGCAACGTATGAACTGCACCGGTACCCAACAGCACAACGTCGATCATGTCTGCTTCTTTGAGCACCGCGGTGAAGTCCTTAACGCCCAGCGCTTCAGGACGAGCAGTAACGTCCCACGCCTTGATCCCACTTGGCAGGCACAGCAGCGAGCCTTTATGGCTCATGTCCGCAAAGCGGAAGCCTCCGTTGCCATAGGCATCAATGGGGACCTGATAAGGGTAGCTTCCAGCAGTATCCTCAAGTGTCGTCATGACGCGTGACCAACTGAACAGCAGGCAATCACCAGCCTGATCTATGATGTGGCCGGTGCGCAGGTCAAGCTTTCACCTTCGCCGCTGCTCCTGCCGCACTGCCACCCTCTCCCGACCAGTCCCGCTTGACGCCAATCCACAACAGGAACGGAGAGGCGACGAAGATTGACGACCAGGTGCCGATCAGGATGCCAAACAACATCGCGAACGAAAAGCCCTTGATGACCTCCGTCCCGAATACGTAAAGCGAGAGCACCGCAAGGAACGTGGTCGTGGCTGTCAGAATTGTTCGCGACAAGGTCTCGTTGATTGATAAATTCATCAGCTCAGTCAACGGCATTCTTTTGTAACGCCGCAGGTTTTCACGAATGCGATCGAACACAACCACCGTATCGTTGATCGAATAGCCTGCAAGGGTCAGCAGTGCTGCAACCTCGGAAAGACCAAAGTCCATCCTGAGCAGCGAGAACACGCCCAGCGTTATGAGAATGTCGTGAACCAGTGCGAGGATGGCCGCGACGCCGAACTGCCATTCGAACCGGAACCAGATGTAGACCAGGATACCAACAATCGCCAACAAGACAGCGATGACGCCGGCCTCCTTCAACTCGCCGGAAACGGCAGGTCCAACAATTTCGGTACGGCGAAACTCATAGTCTGGCCCGAGCGCGGTGCGCACTTTCCCCTCAACGGCCTGTTGCGCTTTTTCAGCACTCTGGCCCTCTGCCGGCTTTTGCGATTCAACACGGATCAAAGCCTCACCAGGCAGATCAAGCGCCTGGATCTGCACTTCACCCAGCCCCAGTCCACCGAGCGTTTTTCTTATTTCGGCAACATCGATCTTGCCCGATGTCTGGCGGACTTCGAACAAGGACCCGCCCTTGAAGTCGATTCCGAAGTTAAGCCCCTTGGTTGCCAGCATGCCAACCGCGAGTACGGCCGTAATTATGGAAGCGAAAATGAAGAACCTGCGCACGTCCATGATCGGAAGACGCTTGTGGTGCGGCCAGAAATCGACACCCTTGAACATCCATTCAGTCCTTTTTTCCTGAGAGGTCGACTTGAGCCATCATAGCGGTGCGGGGATCTTGCGCGACTTCTGCCGCGAGATCCACAACGAGACCAGAAGGCGCGTAACGGTGAATGCCGTAAAGATCGTAGCGAAAATACCCAATGACAAAGTAACTGCGAAACCGCGAACAGGGCCGGCACCGAGCCAGAACATGACGAGGCCTGCAATCAATGTCGTCAGGTTGGAATCAAGAATTGTTGTGAAAGCGCGGTTGAACCCGGATTCTATCGCCGAAATAGAAGTCTTTCCGTTTCGCAGTTCTTCGCGGATACGCTCATAGATCAACACGTTGGCATCAACTGCCATACCGACGGTCAATACGAGACCGGCGATGCCCGGCAAGGTAAGCGTAGATCCCAATGTCGACATCACACCAACGATCAAGATCAGGTTCAAGAAGACGGCCATCAGCGAAAACAAACCAAACAAGCCGTAGGCAAACAGCATGAACACGGCAACTGCAATCGTCCCAACAACCGCTGCCCATTCACCTGCTTCAATGGAATCTTCGCCCAGCGAAGCACCAACCGTCCGCTCTTCCACAATGGTCAAGGACGTTGGCAGCGCACCTGAACGGATCTTGACGGCCAGCTCGTTGGCCGTCTCAACCGTGAAACTGCCTGAGATCTGCCCAGAACCGCCAAGGATTGGCTCTCTGATGACCGGCGCCGAAAGTACGCGAATATCACGCTTGCCGCTTTCATCCTTGCCGTTGTCGAGAACAATGGCAAACGGCTGCCCAACGTGGCTTTGCGTAAATCGGCCAAACTTGCGTGCGCCAGCCTGGTTGAACCGGAACGAGATGATCGGCTCATTGGTGCGTTGATCAAACCCGGGTTGGGCATCAACCAGGTCCTCACCGCTGACGACCTCGTTTTCCTTTATCAGCTGGTTGCCGCGCGCCTCATCGTCTTCTGGGATAATGAGATAGCCATACGGCACACGGGTTGCCAGAGCCTCTTCCGCAGTAATTGTCGGGTGCACTTCATGGAACGACAATGATGCCGTCTGCCCTATAAGCCTCTTGAGGGCATTTGTATCTTCAAAGCCGGGAACCTGAACCAGGATACGATCTGCCCCCTGGCGAACGATGTTGGCCTCGACATTGCCCAGCGCATCAATACGCCGGCGAATAACTTCAACAGCCGCGCCAACAGCATTGGTCAAGCGTTCATGATAGGCTTGTTCGGTTGGCTTGACGGTAAAGGTGCCCGCAGACGCCCCCGAACCGACATCATAGTTGTTGCCACTTGTGCCGAGTATCGCATTGCCAATTGGAGTGACAAGCTTTCTGAGTTCTGACGACGCCTTGTCTACCTCTGCTGGATCGGCAAGCGTTAGTAGCACGGCGCCATCGCGCACACCCGCTGAGCTTTTGATACCAGCCTTCAACAGTGCCCCACGCGATTCCTCGCGAATAGAGCGCAGCCATTTGTCCATCAGCTCCTTGGTATCCATTTCAAGCAGCAGATGAGCGCCGCCCTTCAGGTCGAGACCAAGGCTCAATTGTTTATGTGGTGCCCAGTCCGGCCATGTCGCCACGGTCTCCTTGGGCAACAGGTTCGGCAAGGTCGTGATGATACCAGCAAGACAAACGAATAGGATCGCAATGATCTTGGATTTGCTGAAGTGCAGCATGGAGGAACGGCCTTCCTTGCCTGTTCGCAATTGGAGCCGATCGGCTCGCTGGCATCGATGCACCACCCGCCAGCCTTGCGGCGGGCACCAACGCCATCAAT
Organism: Hyphomicrobiaceae bacterium; assembly: GCA_047972825.1. GTDB lineage: Bacteria > Pseudomonadota > Alphaproteobacteria > Rhizobiales > Hyphomicrobiaceae > JAEUMD01. The sequence goes on from JBKEAX010000359.1 coordinate 14,036, forward strand.
AGTTAAATCAGATGTCAGCCGGCGTCTTTGACCGGTTCACCCTTGGAACGAACTTCCATCAATGTCGATTTCACCACGCGGACGCGAAGCGAATCGGACAATTCCACCTCGATATCATCAGCGCCCTCATTCACCTTCGTTACCCGGCCTACAAAACCACCCGATGTAATCACGGTATCGCCTCGGCGAACCTTGTCGACCATCTCGCGATGTTGCTTGGCGCGGGTCTGTTGAGGACGGATAATCAGGAAATAAAAGATACCGATCATCAACATCATCGGGATGACGAGGCTGGTGAGCATATCGCCTCCGGGCGCGCCTGCGCCCTGGGCCATGGCCGGGGTAATGAAATTCATGCGTGGTTCCCTTGTTTCATCCCTGCGCATGTAGACGCCCGCAGCCGCCATCGCAAGACGGCGGGCGGGTTGGCGCACGGGTGTTTCGCGCGCGACTATAGTTCCGCGTGGCCTTAATGCAACTGGGTGATCGCCTGAAAAAGCGCCACAAACGCTGGCCAAACGCCCGCACAAGGGGCTAGAAGGCGGCAGGACGTGCTTTCCGGCGGTTTGAGCCGGAGAAATCAGGTCCCCCGGCCCGATCACACAATTGCAATCTCAGATGACAAAAACAGCAACCTTAGACCATCCGCTTGCCGACCGTCTGTCCCGCATTGCGGACGCCCTGGAACGCTTGGCCCCCGCCCTCCCCCCCGACCCGGACTTCGCCCAGGCTGATGGGTTCGTCTGGCAGCCTGAACCAGGCATTTTCCAGCCTGTTGCGAAGATAAATCGCGTGCCCCTGCCCCTGCTCAAGGGCATCGACCGCGCCGCCGGGCAGCTGCTCGACAACACCACGCGCTTTGCCAAGGGATTGCCGGCAAACAATGCGCTGTTGTGGGGCGCGAGAGGCATGGGAAAATCCTCGCTGGTCAAGGCAAGCCACGGCGCAGTCGCCGATGACATGCGAAAACAGGGCTTGGCAGCGCTGATACTTGTCGAGATCCACCGCGAGGACATTGCAACATTGCCGCGCTGCCTATCATTGATCCGTAGTCGTCCCGAAAGGTTCATCGTGTTTTGCGATGACCTGTCCTTTGATCATGACGACACGTCCTATAAGTCCCTCAAAGCCGTTCTTGAGGGCGGCATCGAGGGACGTCCTGAAAACGTGATCTTTTATGCCACCTCCAACAGACGCCATCTGATGCCGCGCGACATGATGGAGAATGAGCGATCGACCGCGATCAATCCGTCTGAAGCGGTTGAAGAAAAAGTATCACTGTCGGACCGCTTCGGGCTTTGGCTTGGCTTCCATAATGGGTCGCAGGATCAGTACCTCGACATGATCACGGGCTACGTCAAACATTACGGACTGAAGATCGAACCCGACGAACTCCGGCGCGATGCGCTGGAATGGGCCGCAACACGTGGTGGCCGTTCAGGTCGGGTCGCCTGGCAATATATTCAAGACCTGGCCGGCCGCCTCGGCCAGCCATTGACAGTGCTTTAGAGCATGTTCAACTTAGACGGACGCATATCCGGAGTTGACGAAGTAGTTGGTGCATTCGTCAGCAGGGAAGCATTGAAGCGCGGAGGCAAGTGCGGCGCTAACGGCATCGCATGTG
>JBKEAX010000362.1:0-4886 GCA_047972825.1 Hyphomicrobiaceae bacterium
TTCGATAATGGTCCGACCAATTGGATTCGCGTTTATATCGAGCCTCCCGTAGAGGGATTGCGCAACGCTGAAGAACTAAACGCCGTCCTGGCGATCGACACCCGGCTTGAAAAAAAGGGGCAGATCGATCTGGACGACTATCTTGCACCGAACCTTGATGATGTGGTCTTTGCACCCGTATTCAAACTGGCAAGCGACCCGGCCCACATTGCAGAGTTCATTGCCGCTAGTTGGTTCGACGAAGGCTTGAGCCGCGCGTACGCGCGTTTTGAACAATCGCGACCGGGCGCGGGTAGGCCAGCCGCGACTGAGGACGCCAAAGGCACGGCAAAACCTTCCTCGCCTGCCACTCTGCAGCAGGATCCGCCACAGAAATTCACGCAGGAGCATATAGCGCGTTACATTGCGCTTCTGGCGGTGCTGGATGCCGAAGGCTCCATGCCGCAATTCCAATTCGTCGATCCTCGATCAACCCACTGGAAAGCGCGCAATACGCCAGTAGACTTGCTGCTCGATATCGATTCAGCCTTTTCATCCGTGGCTCTGGTGCCTTCAAAGGGGACAGCAGCATCATCAAGTGCGGGCTGCGAACCGCTCAAACTGCGCGATCTTTCTCTGCCAACGGCCACGCACGTAGCGCCCATTCGAACAATCACCGAGTTTTCATCACCAGACTTTGGTGATGAACATGCCTCTCTGCTCAGTGGCCGTATCGATGCCTTCAATTGGCCAAGCCTTGTTCGCGTTGGAGACGAAGCGTTGCGTATTTCGCAGGCCGCAGGTGCCATACCCGGACAGACCGGCCTTCACGCCGTGATGCGCGGGTTGCGGCAGACCTCACCACATGGCGAAGTCTGGCGGTTTGCCCATGCCGATGCGGCGCAAGTACAAACAGGGGCCATGGTGTCGGGCCGCTTGATGTCGCACATCGCTGAGGACGGTAGCGTTATCAGGCCAGGCGACGATGATGCCGTGCCCGCATTGCGCCCGCATTTTTCGCCGTCCTCTCTGTTGTCGATGTTCATTGCCGAATGCCTTCTTCATGCCGTTTCGAGCGCTAACGCTCCCGCCTCGATCCATGACAGCAACCATATCCGTACCTTGAAGCGGATCATCATCACGTGCCCGCTCGCTGCAGCACCTGAAGAACGCGCCATGCTGCTTAAGCGCACGCAAGATGCTCGCGACCTGATATGGAGCGCCAACGGCTGGAACGATGCTTGCGAGTTGGCACCGACGCCTCCTGAAATTGTCCTCACTTTCGACGTCAGCGTAGCCTCGCAGATTGCCTACCTTGATGATGAAATCACGCAACGCTTTTCAGGAGATGCACGCCGTTTCATGGAACTCGTGGGGCGGGGAGATAGTTGCGGCAATGAACCAGCAGAGGAAGGCAGTGCCGCCAGAGGGATGCGCATCGCCACGCTCGACCTGTCCGGTCAGACAACTGCGCTAACGATCGTCAATTACGCCTTCTCACACAGCGGCGGCTTCACACCGGCAATTGAGTGTGCCGAGCGATCGTCAACCGCAGGTGACAGCTTGACCGAAGCAGTCATGAAAAACCATATTCTGCCAGCTATTGCTGATGGGCTGGACGAGGCTGGCCATCCCGATGGATTAGCGTTGCTGATGCGGGCCGGCAACCTGATAGGCTCAGACCCGGATTTTCTCGGCCGCCACTTTTCGGCTTGTTTTCTACGCAAAGTACTGTTGCCCGCGACGACCGCTCTGATCGATCTTTATCAAGCGGTTGCTGGCGGCACATCAGGTAGCATGGTGCGCCGTTACACCATTGGCCATCTCGTACGTCTGGGGGACGGACGCATGGGCCCGTTAGATAAAAAGCTGGAAACTGCTGCGATCCGCGAGGGTGCGCAGGGGTTCAGTTTGGAAAAGGTCGAGGTCACGCTGGACCCGAATGCGGTCTCAGTGACCATGGCTGCTCATCTCGCGCCTTTGCTCGATCAGGTTGTTGAGGTCGTCACGCAAGCTAACGTCGATCTGTTCGTTCTAAGCGGCCAGTTTGCTGATTTGCCCGATGTCGCGAGTGCATTGGAGCGCGAACTGCCTCTGGCGCCTCACCGCATCGTTAACCTCAACCGCCGCCACGAAGAAACTGGCGATCAAGAGCAGGCTACAGGCATCGAGGCAGCTGACCCCCGTTTGGCGACCTTGGCGCGTGCAACGCTGTGTGGCAGCAACGAAGCTCACAAGTTCAACGCTATTGGCGCGCTAGCAGAGGAAATGATGCTGGCGGTACCTGAGCGAAGCGAATTAGGATTACTTCAACGCGAGACAGATGCCGAATTGCGAAGCTTCATACCCTGGAGCACACAGGAAAAGACACAAGCCCTTCCAGATCGACGCAAACCTGAGCCGGGTTCATCATCCAGCACCACGCCATCGGCAAAGCCGTCGGGATCAGGCAATGGCGCTGGAGGTATTTTAGCTTCAGCCGCAATTGGCGATACACCCAATGCACGCAGTGATGTCACAATGCTGTCGAAACGCCGCGAAGCCCAAGCCGGAACCAATAGGGCCGCTCCAATTTCAACGAATACCGATCCAGTTGTTGCGATGCCGTTCGTGAAAGGAGAGCAAGCATGACGCCCTCTCAGGAAGCAAGGCTAGCTACGGACCAGTCAATCGAGCGGATTGAAAAGCTCACTCAATGGTTGACACGAAGCCGAGCGGTTGTTGGCGAATGCACGCACGGGCTGAGAAATACACTCGCTATTTCACGTGTGCGCTATCAAGACTTGAAGAACTCTGTCGAAGCCCCGCCGACAATCGCACTGGTGGGTGAAAGCCCCTCTTTGCGCGCCCAGATGGTTGGTGCATTGACAAGCCCGCAGGATGCAGACGAAAGCACTGGGCAGAAAGACGACCCCAGTGAAATCCTGCGGCGGTTACTCGTCCGTGATGGCACGCAGCCCGCGGTAACAGCTGTGCGCTACACCGCCGCCAAGATTCAGCCTCCATTGCGCGAGTATCCCTTCCGCGTGGAGTTGCTGGGCATTGCTGATCTGGCTGCGATCATGGTTCACGTCCATCAAACGTGCTTTCCTGGCGGCATTCCGGCAAAGGCCATGCTGAAGCGCATGCGAGAGCTGCAACAGGACGTCGCCAGAAAGGTCCAGTCGGCCACCCAGGCAGGCTTTGATGACACGCATGTCATTGGACTGGCAGCTACGCTGGACCGTTTGTATCCGAACGCGCGCGGGCTTCGTTTATTGGCGGCAGCAAATTACTGGAACGATTTTGCCGAGGTGGCAGCGCATATTTCGGACGCAGAGCGCGTTCAAGCCCTGGCGCTCTTGTGGGGTGATGAGCCTGAGTTGACACTGCTGTTCAGGCTTATGGTTGCAACGCTCGCCAATTGTCATCATGCGCGGGAGGTTTTCGTCCCTCGCGATGCAATGTTCGAAATGGATGCCAAGTCGGGTTGGTTCACACTGCACGAACGCAGCATCATAGCGGCAGATACTCTGCAAGAGCTCGCTGGTCAAAGCCGTGCTGATCCGAAAACCATAAGGGTTGTTGGCCGCTACGGGCATACCGCTGCACCTTCACGGTCCATGCTGGCGGCAATTGCCGCGGAGGTATCGCTAAGTGCACCGCAGGGCGCCAGCACTACAACCACCGGTGCGGATCTGCTCGATCTACCCGCAGCGCCATTGCCATGCGATATCGATGTCGTTTTTTATCCATCGGCAAGGCGCAAACGTCGCCAGAAAAGACCGGACTTAAAACAGATACTTGCGGTTTTCGCACATATGAAGGCGGCATATCTGATTGACCGCGCCGTTCATGGGAATGGTGTAACCGCACTCGTTCCCTGTATCGCCAAAGGTCAGTCTGCGACGGAAGCCTTGCCTGCCGCCATCAACGACTGGATTGAAAGTTCTCAGGGACGAGACCCGTACCAGCGTGAACGCCAGCATGCGAGGCTTTTCCTGGTTGCTGAAGAAAGCGATGGGACTGTCGCTGACAGGAGGATAGCCAGGGCAACGGGCTCAAGCCCATCGATTGACACTTTCGACGATCTCTTGCGCGCGCAATTTTCAGGAGATCTGGCTGGAGCGCACGCATGGCTTCGCGAATGGAGCCCGGGTCAACCCTTCCCAAACACCTTCACCGTGCGCTTGGATTGCGGCGGCGACACAAAGAAGTCCGGGCATGGAAAATCCGTGGAATTGGCGCCGCATGTTGGGGCCAGCAACCCTTGTGACTCTTCCGGTAGGGGTCCGAAGACGGGGGAGCCATATATTGCCAAGCTACCGCCAGCCGTCACGGTAGAATCTTGGTTGCCGCAAGATGGTAGTGCCGGGCCAATCCAGAAAATGCTACTGCCGCGCACCCGGATCAGTTCACAGCAGGATGCCCAAAAACTGTTGGATGAGGTTGCAAACGCCGGACGGCCTTCCTGCAAGGCACGCGATCTTCGCTATAGGTTGGCAGGTTTGAATCGCCACCTGCAAAACCGCTTTCATCGCTATCGCGCAGCAGGTGCAAGCACCGGATTAAACGACTGGCGTCACGACGCAGCATCTGTTCTCTCCTACCGCATTGGCTGCTTGGCACAGCGTGGGCAACTTGCCAGCCTGCTCGTCGGTTTCCGCCTGGATGAGGCAGAGCTTGTCGCAATCTATCGCCGCTCTGAACTGGCAGCGCTGGGTGGCCGGTTGCCTGCTGTCGCACGTGTGTCGGTACGTCCGCAACAACCGCTTGGCGCTGAGGTAGTTGAGGCACCTTCAGCCTACCAGGGTGCTGCGTCACAGCCAACCGTGCCACGGGCGATGTCTGTTGCGCTTGCTGAGGACGTCATAGGCTATTGGCTGGCCGCAATGCGCCGTTTGGCCTCTTCGGATCGCTTCTGTCGG
>JBKEAX010000375.1:0-6064 GCA_047972825.1 Hyphomicrobiaceae bacterium
AAACCAGCTAAAACACTGGCATAAACATGCCAAACACTAACCCTTAGCTACTTCAGCCCCTAAAAGAAAAATAGATCGTCTTCGCGATTCCGTGAGAAGTGAACGCAGCCTGGGGTCCGGCCCCTATAAAGCGCCGGGCGATAAATAGCGTGAAGCCCATTTTGCGAACAGCACGAGGCAGAAATCTCCACGGCCTATTGCGGTCGGATTTTCGCCCGTGGCTCTCCGGAAATGTCGATAATTTTTCTCGACCGGGCAATGCTGGACTTGATCAGCTCAGCCCTGTTTTGAACCGGTGCACCCTCGCCTGAAGCCAATATCGCCCGACACTCCTGCGGCATGTCGGACAAAGTGACGGCAGGCTTCGGCTTGCTCGGTTTTGCAACTTCCGTTTTGGGCTTCGCTTTGGGTTTCGGCCGCGTTAGCACTTTGAACCAGTAATCCAACTCTTTGCCACAACCGTCTTGACCTGCTGGTGGCTTCTGCGGGCGGCAGTCGGACGAACCGTCGGGGCACTTCATCCGTATATGGAAATGGTAGTGATGGCCAAAGTAGGGGCGCACTTTGCTTAGCCAGGCCCGATCATCTCCAGCCGCTTCGCAAAGCGCCTTCTTGATGGCGGGATGAACAAGTATGCGCTCAATCTGAGGATAGGACGCAGCTCGTTTCACCACCTTGACATGACCGGGTGTAAAGACCTTGGGATTCACCTTTGTTGGACCATCGAGCATCGACGTCGCAGACAACCGCTCGCGTTCACGCCGTGACAGCCTGCGTCCAGGCATGGGTGTAAACCAGATATCCGCATCAAGACCGACTTGATGGCTTGAATGCCCCGTCAACATCGGCCCGCCACGCGGCTGCGAAATGTCTCCAACCAGCAGCCCAGACCAGCCATCGTTTTTTTGTACCTCGCTGGCAAACTTCTCCAGAAGCGCAATCAAGTTTGGATGTCCCCAATTGCGATTGCGCGAAAGCCGCATTGCCTGCCAGGCCGGGCCATCGATCGGCAACGGCTTTGCACCCGATAAACAGCCCCGCGAATAAAAACCGATAGCCCGTGCCGCCAGCGGAGCCGGCGTCTTGACCGCTCCAAAAATCATTTTTGCCGGAATTGGTTTTTGTTCTTCCGGAACCTCAGGCTTGAAAACGGGCAGTGGCGGCAATCCTGAATGCAACATTGCCACAGCATCTTCTTTCGCCTCAACGGACACACTGTTTACCGGTAACGCCTCAGGCCGCCTGGCCAACGAGGGTTTCGGTGCCAATAGATTGGAAGCTGCACCCGGCGCACCAGCATGCGTATCAACATTGGCAGTGGCTACAGTCTGACGAACCGAATCTGCTTGCCCGCTCACATCATGGATCGCACGGCCTGCGACATCCGCATTCGTCTTGACACGTGCTGCCTCCGATACCGGCACAACAGCGATTTGTTCACCGCGAACAGTTTCATTCAGTGCAACTTCACGTACAGGCTCACGCGAAACTACGGCATCGTCTTTCGCATGCAGTGGCTCACGCATCTCGACGCGGCCGATCTTCTCACGCGCGGTTTCATCGACCATGCGCGGCCCTCTCACGAGTCTTACGTCGTTCGCCTCGGCAACCGGCGTGGCATCTTCGCCTGGCGAGGCATGCTCGCTTTGCTTTGTCGCTGCAATTCTGATGGGCTGGACAATGTGTGTATTGACCAAGGCCGCAGCACGCTGGGAGACCGCCAGCGTCTCCGACCAAAGGCGCGCGTAGTCCTGCTGCGGCAATGCAACCAGAATTGCCGTACCACCAACAACCATCACCGCGCGCGCGATGCGCCCCAAAGCCACAACTCCTTAAAAGTAAGCAACCCGATTTCCAACCAGCGTGAACGAGCCTAACAATTACAGCTGAACCAACAAGCCTCGACCCTATCTTCGTCTTTGGCGAAAATTTGGTGCTGGAGCATCAACCTGAAACACAGACCTTATTTTCAGGTGCGCCACCGCCCGAAACTGCACACAACAAAAGGAAATCTGGACAATTTTTCATGGCCCGCACGCGAGTGCGGTTCAGACCCAACCCGAACGCTCTGGTTAATTCTGTTTACACGATATTCTCACAGCGATCTACGGAGCTTGCGAAACGGCAGTAGCAAGCTCCAGGAAAAACGTGTCGGGTTGGCGTTTTGATAAGGTGCCAAACCGATCGTCATGCCCTCGTGCCCATTTTCAGGCTGTGGCGTATAGGTTCTGAAAAGCCTGTCCCAGACCGACAGATTGAAACCATAATTGCTGTTGTGCTCGTGGTTCAGCACGGAGTGATGCACCCTGTGCATATCGGGCGTTACAAGAATCAGACGCAGGATCCGATCCGCTCGCGCCGGCAATGCAACGTTCGCATGATTGAACACCGCACAGCCGTTCAGAACAATTTCAAAAAGAATAACCGCTTCAGGTGCGGCACCAAGGGCCAACACACACACGATCTTCCACAGCATCGACAGGGCTATTTCGATCGGATGAAATCTGATGGCGGTTGTCACGTCGAAATCTACATCTGCGTGATGCATCTGGTGGAGACGCCAGAACAGCGGCACCTTATGTGAGGCAATGTGCTGAAACCAGATCGCCAGATCCAGAATGACCAGCGTTAACGCCACTTCAATCCAGTATGGTAATTCCAGCCAATTGAAGAGCCCCCACCCCTGGCTGCCTGCATAAATCGCCGCGGCCACCGCAACCAGCGGAACACTCAGCGTCGCCATCAACCGCACCACCACGCTGTCAAAAGCAACAATCGCAAGGTTCGTAAACCAGCGCCGTCCCTTCGGGTAGCTCAACGTCCGCCTTGGCATGAACGCCTCACCTGCTGCCATCACCACAAACACAGCGATAAAAGCACCAAGACGCAACACCGTCTCAGTGATTGCCCCATCGGGCAGGAAAAGTTGCATGGACCAAGTCTCGTATGTTGGCCAAATTGAAAACCGACACTCGAAATTCAGGTGCGGTCCCCGCTTGGCGCATAATATGCTCACCGCATATTATGCGAACTTGCCCTGACAGGCCTCTCACAATGCTGATACTGCGACCGTGCATCGCAAGCCATGACCGGCATTGGCAGCCCATCTCAGACTATGACAAAGCCAACGATGATAGAGACAAAACTCGCGCACAAATGGTGATCCCCGAATTTGAGGTTTATGAAGAAAACATTGCCAATCAACATGCTGCATGATCTGCCCGAAACAGGAACAGCGCACGCTCGCCTGCTTCTCGCCCACGGCGCCGGAGCACCCATGGACAGCGCGTTCATGAATCAGATCACCGCGCTTCTCGCTGCGCGAGGCATTGCCGTCACCCGATTTGAATTTTCCTACATGGCTGCCAGGAGAACCGGCGCGGCCCGCCGCCCTCCGCCTCGCGCGGAGCGGCTTGTCGAGGAATTTGCCAACGCAATCATCAAGTTGACGAACGAGCCTGAAATAGCCCCGTTGCCACTCCTCATCGGCGGTAAATCCATGGGCGGTCGTATCGCCACCATGCTGGCAGATCAGTTTTACAACTCAGGTACATTTAAAGCCGTGGTTGCCTTGGGCTACCCGTTTCATCCATCCCACAAACCCGACAAGCTTCGCACAGCCCACCTGGAAAACCTGAAAGCTCCATTGTTGATCGCACAGGGAGAACGCGACACATTAGGCACCCGCGATGAGGTCCAAACCTACAGACTCTCAAAACACGTTGAATTCGCCTGGGCCACGGACGGCGACCACGATTTGAAGCCGCGCCGCAGCGCTGCCGTAGACCACCAGGCCAACTTGAATTTCGCAGCGGATGCAATCGCTGACTTTTCGCGGCGTCATGCCACGACAACCACGCGCAGCTCCCTATAAAAGCTCACTGCTTCTGCTGGCGCGCACTTGCTGCCCTTTCGAGCGCCGCACACGTCAACTTGTCGATAGACAGCGCTTCCGCCAACAGGTCAAGGAAACGAATTTCTTCACTTGCGATCTGGCGGTCACTGATTGCAACTTCGGCTGACAGCACATACGCCGTTTCGCGCAGGTGCTCCGGCAGCCCTGCCGTCACCAGATCGAGCACCCGCCGCAATCCTCCACCCTGCACGAGTAGCGCCCCACACTCACGGGATTCATCCACAAGCCAGGCATCATCATAGTCGCGAAATACTGGCAGCTCCCTAACCATCGAGCCGATTCGCTTCAGCTCATCATCGGACATGGATCGGTCCACTGCCGATACTGCGATCATTGCGTAGATCAACGCTTGTTGGGGCTTCAATAAAGTCTGCATCCCTGCCTCATTTTCTGCCCGTTCAGCTAAGCCGAACCCGCCGGTGACGTAAACCCCGCCAAAAGCCACTTTGCCCGAATATCACCAACAGCCGCACGGCAATTGACGCAGCCCATGCCCGTCAATAGTGTGCCGCTGCCCATCCACCGGGGTTTTCAGCCCCTTTTCAGCAGCACCCACAGCGCCCCAGAGACCAACTGATGACCTCCGCTTCCCAATCTCACACCGCACCGCTTTCAACCGAACTCCTTGCCAATTCCAAGGCGTGGCCTTTCGAGGAAGCGCGGCGGCTTATTAAAAGGCTGGAGCGGCTGCCTGGCGGCTTGGACAAGACGGTCATCTTTGAAACAGGTTATGGCCCCTCCGGCTTGCCCCACATCGGCACGTTCGGCGAAGTTGCACGCACCTCCATGGTCCGCCATGCCTTTGACGTGTTGACGGAAGGCAAACGGACAACACGACTCGTTTGCTTCTCCGACGATATGGACGGCCTTCGCAAGGTGCCAGACAACGTACCCAACAAGGCGGTTCTGGAAGCCGCCCTCGACAAGCCGCTGACCAACGTTCCCGATCCGTTTGGCACGCACGATAGCTTCGCCCACCACAACAATGCGCGGCTCAGAGCCTTCCTCGATCAGTTCGGCTTCGACTACGAATTTCTGTCTGCAACGGAATGCTATCGCTCCGGCATGATGGACGAAACTCTTCTCAAGATGCTGTCCGTTTACGACAAGGTAATGGACATCATCCTGCCAACGTTAGGCGCCGAGCGTCAGGCCACGTATTCGCCGTTTCTTCCCGTTTGCCAGCGCACGGGGAAGGTATTGCAAGTCCCGATGATCGATCGCGATCCCGCCGCCGGTACAGTCACCTACAAGGATCCAGAAACCGGAGAAGCCGTCACCACGCCGGTCACAGGTGGCCGGGTCAAATGTCAATGGAAAGCGGATTGGGCCATGCGCTGGACAGCCCTTGGCGTCGATTACGAAATGGCCGGCAAGGACTTGATCGACAGCGTCACGCTTTCTTCGCGCATCTGCAAGGCGCTAGGTGGCACCCCGCCTGAAGGCTTCAACTATGAACTATTCCTGGACGAAAAAGGCCAGAAGATCTCCAAGTCGAAGGGTAACGGCCTGACGATCGAGGAATGGCTGCGTTATGCAAGCCCGCAAAGCCTTTCACTGTTCATGTATCAAAAGCCCAAGGCAGCCAAGCGCCTGTATTTCGATGTCATCCCGCGTACCGTCGACGACTATCTCCAGCACATCGCATCCTACCCGGCGCAGGAAGAAAAACAGCAGCTTGATAATCCCGCTTGGCACATTCACACCGGGCATCCTCCGGCAGCCGAGATTCCCATCACATTCGCACTGCTCTTGAACCTCGTCGCCGCATCAAACGCTCATGACAAAGACGTGCTGTGGGGTTTTATTCGCCGCATCGCACCTGACGCTACGGCTGAACAACACCCCCTGCTTGATCATCTGGCCGGCTATGCCGTGAAATACTACGAGGACTTCGTTGCACCTACCAAGGTGTTCCGCGCAGCCTCGACAGAAGAACGAAAAGCCCTTGAAGCCCTCGACAAAGCTCTCGCCGGTGCCCCCTCCAATGCAGACGCAAAAACCCTGCAAAACATCGTCTACGACGCCGGCAAGGAAAATGGCTACACCAAAGACACGCTACGCCAATGGTTCCAGGCAATATATGAAATTCTGCTCGGCTCTAGCCAGGGCCCACGCTTTGGGTCATTCATCGAGCTTTACGGCATC
>JBKEAX010000171.1:0-13248 GCA_047972825.1 Hyphomicrobiaceae bacterium
CTCATGCCCTCGATCCGGCCGGGCATGCCGCAACGCTGGAGCCGCCTGCGCCAGGACATGCGAGCGGTGCATCAGACCTGGGGAAAGTTTGCTCCATCGCCTGGGGAGCTGCGCCTTGAAGATGTCATTACACACATCGACAGCACACTCCCCGACGACGCAATCGTCACCAACGGTGCGGGGAACTATACGGCCTTTCTTCATCGTTGTTTCACGTACAAAGGGGCACAGACCCAGCTTGCACCCCTGTCGGGCTCAATGGGATATGGACTGCCCGCAGCCATTGCAGCAAAGCTCACCGCGCCGGGGCGCGAGGTCGTGGCGCTTGCTGGCGACGGATGCTTCCAGATGACAGGCCAAGAGCTGGCAACGGCCGTGCAATATGGCGCTCCAGTAATTATAATCGTAGCCAACAATCGTAGTCTTGGAACGATCCGTGCCGCACAGCAAAAGCGTTTTCCAGGGCGCCCCGTTGCCACCAGCCTCGTCAATCCGGATTTTGCCGCGCAGGCGGTTGCGGCAGGTGCACAGGGCCACCGCGCAAGGGACATGGATGGTTTTGTACGGTTTTTTGAAACTGCCCGTAAAAGCAGTGCACCGACACTTATTGAACTTTTAATCTCACCGAAAGCGGCGTCCCCTGGAAAAACCATTTAAAAACATCAGAACACCCGATTTTATGATTTCCAAATCCTTTATTGTGTTATTTAACAAAACGTGAATTTAACAGTTTTGTCGTTATCCAAATAAACGTTACTCATTCGACAATGCCGAGGAGTTTCGATAAACAAATTCTTACACGACAACACAAGGCGAGTGACCAAGTTCGAATGGATCAGACTGCGGGGCAACAAGGAGAACCAAGACTCAGCTTGAGCAAGTTCAGCATTGCTGTTTGCTTCCTGGCAGCCGCAATCATCCTGCTGAATTCACTTTTTGCCTCTCAGCCTTCCAAGTTTTCTACGCCCGAAAGGGTTCCGAGCGAAGCTACCACTGTTCGACCAAACAGCTGACTAAACTACTTGACGCTACTTATTGACCCAAACTGACCGACCCGACTGCTGACCAAAGCTACCTGACCCACTTTAAACGAGCCTTCATCTATTACAGATGAGGGCTCGTTTGTTTTTTACTGGCGGTCATACTGGCGGCACTATGGCTGCACAACGCAGGATTTCAGATCATCCGCGTCAACAAGATCCAACCCGTGACGAAAATCGGGGACAAAAGCGTTGAAATCAGGACAGCGCTAGAGACGAATTTCGGGTGACGATCATATTCCGCACAAAACAATGCGAGCAGAATGCCGACGGGCGTTGCAGCCGCCACGACGTAAAGATCCGTCAGGTCGTCGGGCATGCCGAGCAGAAGCGCCAGGCCCCAAGTCAATGCCGGCGCCAGGACGAGTTTCAGCACCATCATGATGCTCATGGGGCCGGCCTTGATGGCAGTGCGCCCTGTATCGGCGAGCTGTGCACCTAGAGCAAAAAGCGCCAAGGGTGGGAAAGTCGAGCCAATCAACTCAAGCGGCAATCCAACAATTGACGGCAGGCGTACTTCGGCGGCCCTGAGCGCCAGACCGAGAATGACTGCGGGAATGACTGGCGTTTCGAAGGCAACCTTCAGCCTTCCAAGTAAACTGCTATCTTCCCGCTTGGGCGCCAACATCCATACGCCCACAGTTACCATCAGCATGGTCATCATTGAGGTAATGACCGACTGGTGAAGGATGAAGCTCTCGGGGAAGGCCAGCTTAACGAGGGGAAGGCCGTAATTGCCGACATTGGCGTATACGGTGGCCATGGCAAAGACGGGAGCAAACTCTGGCGGCAGCCGGAACAAGCGGGCGGCAAACCAGCCCATCGCCATAAGCGCTACAAACTGGATGGCAGTGAAGTAGATCGTTGGCCAAAGATCACCAATCGTTTGGTTTGCAGAGGCCAGGAAGTGCACCAGAAACGCCGGCATAATGACGAACACCAGGAGCCGGTTCAGGCTTGGAACATCAATCTTGAGACGCTTTTGGGCGCCGAAACCAAGGCCGACCAACGCCACGATGGGTAGCGTCACGTTCATCAGGATGTCGTTGAATAGCTGCATGGGCACCCGGGAGCTTGGCTGGCTCGTGAAAAACGCGCTCCTAGCACGGTGGCACGTCCTGGGCCAAGTCGCTTTGCCCTGTAGTTCCGTACCACACAAAATGCACCCTGACAGGGGGCCAACTTCAGCAAAACGCGCGCATGCCTCTCCACAACGCTTTGCGACGTGGTGTTTAGCGCACGATACACAGCGACAATAGCTGATCGCCTACAGGTGTTTTTTATTGGCCCGGGTTGATGTGATTGGATAGGGTCCGGCCCAACGACACCTTCTACCGCTGCCGGGCTGTACACTCGGGCTTCTGTGGTAGCACTGCAATCAACGACTAGATCGCGTTCACTTTTCACGGAGGAAATAACATGGCCAAGGTCGCTTGGATCGGACTGGGTGTAATGGGATATCCGATGGCCGGACACGTCCTGAAAAAAGGCGGCCACGAACTTACCGTTTACAACCGCACCATGGCCAAGGCTGAGAAGTGGGTTGGCGAATACGGTTCGGGGCGTGCGGCGCCGACCCCGGCTGCCGCCGCAGAAGGCGCCGACTTCGTGTTCTGCTGCGTTGGCAACGATGATGACTTGCGCACAGTCACAACAGGCAAGGATGGTGCGTTCGAGAGCATGGCCAAGGGCGCCATCTTCATCGATAACACGACCGCATCGGCCAATGTCGCGCGTGAGCTGTACCAGGCTGCAACGGCTGGCGGATTTGGATTTCTCGATGCACCGGTTTCGGGCGGTCAGGCCGGCGCTGAAAATGGCGCGCTGACGGTTATGGTTGGGGGCGAGAAGGATATATTCGATCGCGCATTGCCGGTAATCGAGACCTATGCCCGCATGGTCAATCTGATCGGAGCCCCAGGTGCTGGCCAGCTCACAAAAATGGTCAACCAGATCTGTATTGCCAGCCTCGTGCAAGGTCTGGCGGAGGGACTACATATGGCGGCAAAAGCCGGCCTGGATATTCCAGCGGTGATGGACACCATCTCCAAGGGAGCGGCGCAGTCCTGGCAGATGGAGAACCGCTGGAAGACCATGGTGGACGGCAAGTTCGACTACGGCTTCGCGGTTGATTGGATGCGCAAGGATCTCGCCATCTGCCTGGATGAGGCGCGGCGCAACGGTGCCAGTCTTCCAATTACCGCACTGGTCGATCAATTCTATTCGGAAGTGCAGCGCATGGGTGGCAGCCGCTGGGACACGTCGAGCCTGATTGCAAGACTTAACAACGCCGACAACGATAAGGCCAATTCCTAGAGCGCGTTCACTTTCCACGGAACCGTGCACGCGCGCTGTTGTCTTTTGTTTTGAGCATGTTTTACACGCCGAACCGCGCACACTTCGGCTAAACATGCTCTGGGGTCCGGGCTCAAAACCGTCATGCCGCATACATCTGAGACAAAAGCTGAACTAGGCCAGGCGACAACATCCCAGGCCCGCCTCATAGCCCAAATGGCTGAGCGCAACCCGGTGTTCCGCTACCTGGGCTTAAAGGTTGAACTGGCCGAACCGGGACATACGCGCTTTTCCATGCTGATGCGGGACGATCTCACCAACACGTTCGGCACTGGCCATGGCGGCACGATTTTCACGCTCGCCGACATGGCGTTCGGCTTCACCTGCAACGCTGGCGGTGAGCGGGCAATGACGGCAAGCGCTGCCATTGACTATCTTGCGCCAGCTCCTGTCAATGCCCGGCTGGTGGCGGACGCGCGGGAAGTGGAACGGCAGGGCCGTAATGTTTTTTATGACGTTGTCATCAGCGTTGAAGGTGGGGAAACAATCGCAATCGTTCGTGGCCGCATGAAAGTGCTTGGTGGTCCGGTGTTGGAAAACCAAGATGGCGGGCCATGAAAAGCTATCGCAAAGAACTCTGGTTCGACATCAAGCGGCGCCGCGAATTCGTGAACATTACGCCGGATGTTGAAACCTGCTTGATAGAGAGCGGTGTTACAGAGGGGCTGGTACTGGTCAACGCCATGCACATCACGGCATCTGTCTTCATCAACGACGACGAACACGGCCTGCATCATGATTATGAAGTCTGGCTCGAAAAGCTCGCGCCACACGAACCAATTTCCTCCTACCATCACAATCGCACGGGCGAAGACAATGCCGACGCTCATATGAAGCGGCAGGTGATGGGCCGTGAGGTCGTTGTTGCCATTACGAATGGCAAGCTCGATTTCGGCCCGTGGGAACAGATCTTTTATGGCGAGTTCGACGGGCGGCGCAAAAAGCGTGTCCTTGTGAAGATCATTGGGGAATAGGCTACTCGCTCCTCCCACATCGAACGCAGCGTTACGCCTTGTTGTCTCGGGCCGCCGCTACGAACGAGAGCGGCAACTCGGTGGTGTACTTGATCTGCTCCATGGCGAACGCGGAGGAAACCTTGGCGATCTCAATGCGACTGATGAGCTTTTTATAGAACGCGTCATAAGCGGCAATGTCGGGCACGACGACCCGCAGCAGATAATCAATATCGCCGGACATGCGGTAGAATTCGACCACCTCGGGGAAGTCGACCACTGCAGCGTGGAATTTTTCCAGCCACTCCAGCGAGTGGTGGTCTGTCTTGATAGACACGAACACGGTGACACCAGCATTGACCTTGGTCGCTGCCAGCAAGGCCACACGGCGCTGGATAACGCCCGCCTCCTCCAATTTTTGCATTCGGCGCCAGCAAGGCGTGGTTGAAAGACCGACCTCCTTGCCGACCTCGGCGACCGGGCGGGTGCAGTCCTTTTGCAGAAGTCGGAGTATTTTTACGTCCATTTCATCGAGCATGGCAGCTCCGAAAGTAGAATTTAGTTTCTAAATGCCAGCCCTCATAGATTGTTTTTGTCCTATAGTCCAACGTTTTCGCAGGCATAGGGTATCTTTTTTCATATTTTACCCCGAGATCCCTTTTATTTTTCACGCCGCGGGGTCATATTCAGGCGAAGCAGGAGCGGGCGTCCGCCGATTTTGATGACACCGAACGCCGTTTCGTTTTCCTGTAGGAGCAGAACCAAACCAACGGGCGCCGCCCGAGTTGAGGCACCGCAGATGCAAGACATTGTTTATCTGACACCTGATTTTGCGGTCACTGGCGAACTTGCACCTGAAGATTTCGCCGTTGCTGCTGGTCTCGGGTTCAGGGCCATCTTGAACAACCGCCCGGACGGTGAGGACGCGATCCAGCTTTCCAACGCGGCAGAAGCTGAACTGTCCTGGCAAGCCGGGTTGCGCTATCGCTTCCTGCCGCTTGACAAGCATGAACTGTTCACCGACCCGGTCGTTGAAGACATGATCAATGCGCTTGATGAGTTGGAAGGACCAATCCTTGCGCACTGCAAATCTGGCCTGAGGTGCGCAATCGTCTGGGCTGCTGCCAAGGCCCGATCGATACCAGTCGATGACGTGCTTGCCGCACTGGAGAAGGCCGGTCAGGATCTGGACTTCCTGCGCGACGAACTGGATGCCCAGGCGGATCATCGCCACTGGTCGGGCACCCCCGTTGTTGTTCCATCCGTTTCCAATGCTTCGGCAAACAAGAAAGAACTCGCCGCTTAGATCCGCGTTCGCGCTCAGGCCGTCAGCCGTTGCACCTCGGCCTTGAGCACCGGAAGCAACTCCACTTCGAACCACGGATTGACCTTGAGCCATGCATTATTGCGCCATGATGGATGCGGCATGGGCAACAGCCTTGGGCTGTCCCCCTCAGTCATTATGCGACGCCATGCGCCAGCTGTTTGTGTAAGTGTCGGTGCTTGTTTTCCTGCGCGAATTTCTGCCCTTGCTCGCATGCCGTTGAGATGCCAGCGTTGCGCGTATTGGCCAACCAATAACAAAAGCTCGATACGCGGCAGTTCCGCCAGCACCTGCTCGCGCCAAAGCGGCGCGCATTCCCGGCGGGGCGGCAGGTCGCCACCCTTTGCATCGTGACCTGGAAAGCAAAACCCCATTGGTATGATCGTGACCTTGGCAGAGTTGTAGAATACGTCCGGTGTTATCCCCATCCAGTCCCGCAGGCGATCGCCTGAGGGATCTGTGAAAGGGCGGCCGGATGCATGAACCCTCACACCCGGCGCCTGGCCGGTGATGGCAAGCCGCGCTTTTGAGCTGGCCTGCAGCACCGGGCGCGGTTCATGTGGCAGCGCTGGCCCCGTCACCGGCGCGTCGCGACAAACACGACAGGCACGTATCCTGGCCAAGAGATTGTCCAATCCCTCTGGTGTGCCTGCACGGTTCAATGCTCTAGATTTCAAGTTCGAGGCCGTCTTCTGCAATCAGCACGCGCTGATGTTTTAACGTCCCGGCTTTGGCGAGCATCGCTTCGCTCATATGGGTTAGCATGATACGGCGCGCTTGCAGTTTTTCGATGTTCTGTTTGATCCGCTGCCAGCTCATATGGAACGGCGCCTCCTTGTCGAATCCATAGCATTCAGAAATGTACAAGTCGGCACCTTCGGCGACAGCCACCAGCTCATCGACCCATTCTGTGTCACCTGAAAAGCCGATGGTCTTTCCATCTGCCTCAAAGCGTATGCCATAAGATGGCGCTCCGGAGGGGTGCCGCACGACATGCGGAATGGCTGTGACACCATTGAGAGTAATGGGTACGCCTGGACTGAATTCGAGCCAAGCCAGTTCGTATTGCGGCGTGCGAGATGTAGCGCCGGGAAACAGCGCTTCCGCAGCGGTGTTGTAGCGTTCCTGGATGCCTTCAGGCCCGACGATGGTCAAAGAAGCGCTACGACCGGCAACATGACGGGCATGCAACAACCACCAGACCAGCCCGGCAAAATGATCGCCATGCAAATGCGAGATGTAGATCGTACTGACCTGATTTGGATTGCGTCCGAAGCGGTTGAAACCCATTACTGCCGTGGCGCCGCAATCAATAAGGAATTCACTGTTGGCGGTGCTGACGTGGTAGCACGTCTGCAATCGCCCACCTGAGCCAAACGCATCGCCCGAACCGATGACAGTAAGTTTCATCGCCGTTCCTGATTTTCGAGGACGCGCCTAAATAAGCGCGCGCCCCCCTCGTCTTCTCCCTACTCCTGGAATAGAGCGTTTCAGACCCTATCACCTCAGTTTTTTGCAAAGCTGTTCCAAAGGTAACAGCCAATGGCGGCAACCATGAAAATGCCACCCCTTGAGTTGGCTATGCCTCGGCACTGGGGCGGGCTGAAACTTCCGCATGCCAGCGCGCGAGTCCTTCAAGCCCGTCAAGCCCGCCTGGAATTGCGATCCTTGCGGGTTTCATGAAGTCCACGGCCACCAGTGCGGTGATGTCGGCAATCGAATAGGCTTCACCCGCAACAAATCTGCTCTTGCGCAGTTGATTATCCAATATGCGCAGCGTTTCCAGGGCCTTTTCCTTGTTGGCCTCACCCCAGGCTGCAATTTGCGGCACCTCCAGGCGCCCCATCTTGGGGTGCAGGTGGCGGAAAACCTGGGTGACGTGAAAGAACAGGCCGAGTTCGGCACGACGCTGCCACATTTCAACCATCGCCTGGCCGATCGCTCCCTCGCCGAATAACGGTGGATCAGGCTGCGACACTTCAAAATAGCGGCAAATCGCAACCGATTCGGAAATTGCCGTGCCGTCATCCAACATCAGCACCGGTACGCACTGGAACGGATTGAGTTCTCTGAATTCTGGCTCCTTTTGGTCACCAGCCATCAGATCTCGCTGTTCAAAGGAAACATTATCGATTCCTTTTTCAGCCAGGAATATGCGCACCCGCCGAGGGTTTGGTGCGATCGCTGCTTCGATGATCTTCATTTTTTCATATCCCGGGTTGAGGTACGCAAGGCGGGATTTTATCTCCGGTCTTCACTACCATTACTGGCCAATACCATGCTGACGTCGCCAATCGCGCGGTCGCTGGAAGATCCCAGACCATAGTCCACGCCCAGCCGCTTTCGCCAATCGTTCTTCGCGCTGATAATCGCCATACGCAAGGGCATAGCCACGCTCCACCATTGCCGCATTGAGCGCTCGGGCGCCGACAGAACAAACAGCCAGCAGGCGGCCGTGCTGGTCACGTTCGTGGCTTTGGCACGTCACTTTCATGCCGGCAATCAATCTTTTCAGTTCCCGCCGGGCCTCTTCACCACAATCCCATGTTTGACCGTTCCGCTCGCAGGTCTGGCGTCCTTCTGGAGCGTCAATGCCAACCAGCCGGATTTCTTCATTTGAAAGCCTCAGGCTATCGCCATCGATTACTTTGGCAAAACCAGTGATGGGGACACCTGGAACTGGCGTCATTTTCCCGCTGTATTCTATGTCGGACCGGCCGAATACCGCGGCAAGGGCCACCAGCACCACGGCAAGCACCCAGCGCGCACGCGGAAAGCGACGCAAAAAAAGCTCTAGTTGCCGATACAGTATGTTGTCAGTCCGCACGTCTCATAAACCCAAAGTTAGCGAATTAGCCCGACATTAACTCAATATCGGACTGGCCGGCTTTGCGGCCCCTTTAATATTTTCGTGCGACCGTTGTCCGGGTTGGAATTGCACCGCCCCGACGGACGCCATGTGACAGAGCGCATGCAGGAACGAGCGAGCACCGCTACCAAGGACCGGCTGAACCGCCGCCGCGACGCACGCAGCCGTGCGAGCCGCGACTTGCGGCAAACGCGCCAGAAGCTCACGCAAGGCGGTTCAATTCAGCCCGAATTCGAATACGAAATGCTATCGATATTCGCTCGCAACGAGCTTTCTGCCGCGTTCACTATCACCGGCCTTTCTGCCATTTTCTCAATCGCATCGATGTTTTGGGCCCCAGTGCTGCAAGCGATCATGTGGCTTTTCATAGTCATCGGATCCAAGGTCATCCAGCTTGAACTTTGCAGGCGTTTCCAGAACACACCGCGAGATGAGATCAATCTGCGCTTGTGGCGGCGGCGGTTATTTGCCTCCGAACTGATCAGCGGTTTCGCCTGGGCCGGTTTTGCTTTGATCGGATTTGACACCGTCCAAGACGGCATGCCCGAGTTTCAGTTTTCTTCGTACGTTTTCTTGTTCGCCGCGCTGATCGTCGTGCTGGCGATCCGAATGACGTTTGCCTCAACTGTCATACCCATTCTTTATGCCGGTACGATACCGATGACGGTTGCAGTGGTTGCGCGCCTGCTGATGAGGCCTGAATCGTTTTATCTGGCGTTGGCATTGATGGCCATCGGGGTGCACATCTATTTCATATTTCTTGCGCGCGGGCTCAACTCCACTGCGCTAGCCATGCTCGAATTCCGCGCGCAGAAAGACGATCTGATCGCCGAGTTGGAGGAAGAAAAATCAGTTTCCGACGAGGCACGGCGGCGGGCTGAATCTGCGAACATGGCCAAGTCGCGTTTTCTTGCAACCATGAGCCATGAACTTCGAACACCCCTGAATGCGATCATGGGCTTCTCGGAAGTCATGAAAACGGAGACACTGGGGCCCATATCAAACCCAACCTATAAAGACTACGCTGCATCCATCCATGACAGCGGACGTCACCTTCTCAACCTCATTAATGAGATTCTTGACCTCTCGCGCATCGAGGCCGGACGTTATGAGCTGCACGAGGAGCCGATCCGGCTGACCGACGTTGCAGAAGACTGCTGCCGGCTTTTGAAATTACGATCCGATAGCAAGGGGCTGACGATCGTTGAGGACCTGGACTTCTCGCTGCCGCAGGTTTGGGCCGACCAGCGAGCGATCCGTCA
Source organism: Hyphomicrobiaceae bacterium (assembly GCA_047972825.1). GTDB lineage: Bacteria > Pseudomonadota > Alphaproteobacteria > Rhizobiales > Hyphomicrobiaceae > JAEUMD01. Next base: position 9,804 of record JBKEAX010000171.1, read on the forward strand.
GGTCTGCCTCAACCTCATTTCCAACGCTTTGAAATTCACGCCCAAAGGCGGCCGCGTTACGGTGAGCGTCTGGCCTGCGATTGACGGTGGCCAGATTCTTTCGGTGCGAGATACCGGCCCCGGCATACCGGATGAAGAAATACCCAAGGTCATGCAGGCGTTTGGTCAGGGCTCGCTGGCGCATGAAACTGCCGAAGGTGGCACTGGGCTTGGGCTACCGATCGTCAAGAGCCTGATCGAGTTGCATGGGGGTAGTTTTGACCTGCGCTCAAAACTTCGCCGGGGGACAGAAGCGATCATTTATTTGCCACCACAGCGGGTGTTGGAAAGCATGCCGCCGCTGCAACCGCTTGGCCATGAACGCCACCGCCAATACGGAAAGAGTTTGGCCGATCTGATTGTTGAACCGGCATCATCGGGGTGTAGCACCCGCCCCCCAAGGCTACTTTCCGGCCACTACCAAAGCCCGGACGAAGCGATAGCCCGGCTACGCCTTAAAACAAACGCCTGAAACGGCAGAATCTGTAATCCTGTATACGCCGCGCTTTACTCGCCACCCTTTGCTGTCCCAGATGGGTGGTTGGAAGGCTGGAAAAAGTGCTATCGATAGCGATGTTCCGCCAAAAGAGTGATCCGCCTTACTATGGACAGTCCCTGCATCAATATATGTATGGTTGACCCGCAATCGGGGTTATGCCTCGGTTGTGGAAGGACTCTCGAGGAGATTGCCTGCTGGGCATCGATTTCGGACCTTGAGCGTGAACGCATCATGAAAGTGCTTCCCGAGCGCATGGCTGAGGCGGGGCTGGAATCTACAGAAAATGCTGTGAAAGGTTAGGATCGCGCATGCTCATTTGGCTGTTGCTTTTGCTGGTCGCGTTGGCACTTGCGTTCTTTATCCTTCAAGGGAACCCTGAATTACTGGCCAGCCTGCTCAATGTTGAGACCGGCGCAATTGTTGCGGCTGTAGCACTTGCAATCTATGTTTCCATCCTCTTCACCGCCAACCGCGGGCCGGTCGGACAGACACTGAGGCACTTGGCGGTTTGGGGCGGACTGATGCTGCTGCTCGTGGCCGGTTACAGCTTTCGTGATGAGGTTTCATTCGTCACGAACAGGGTTGTTGGCAACCTGATGCCGCCTGGGGCGGGCATGACTGTTCAATCTGGTATGCCTGGGGAAACAGCCGTAAAAATCCGCAGACGGCGGGATGGGCATTTCGCTGCCACTACAAGCGTGAACGGCGTGTCGATGACAATGATGGTCGATACCGGCGCCTCCACCGTCGTGCTGAAGCCTGCCGATGCCATTGCCGCGGGCATAGACATCAAGGGATTGAACTATGTCATCCCGGTTAACACAGCAAACGGAACAACGTATGCCGCTCCCATAAGCCTGGGTTCGATCGCCATCGGTCCGATCAAGGTAAAGGATGTCGAAGCCTTGGTGTCCAAACCAGGAAATCTTAACGAAAGCCTCCTTGGTATGAGTTTCTTAAGACGATTGAGGTCATTTAATTTCTCTGGTGAATTCGTAACGCTTCGCGGGTGACAGCCCAACGCCGGCCTTGTCGCTTTTCAAGCGAGGCGGGATGTTGGGAGTTATCCATGTCGACCGGCATGTACGGTGTTGTTCGCGATGCATTGAGTTGGGTGGCCGTGGCGGGGGTCATCGCGCTGATGATACTTAACTTCGACAGTATCCGGGCATTCAACCAGCAACTGCTGGGCATAGAGCTCCCCAGCCAGGAAACACCAACAACTGCACTGGCCCAAACCGATGACAGCAGCGACACCCCCGCTTCTTTGGGAGGGGCTGTCAGGCTTCTTGCCGACCGCCATGGACACTACGCGGCCAATGCCGAAATCAATGGAAACCCCATCTCATTGATGGTCGATACCGGCGCTTCACTCGTGGTTCTGACCTATGAGGATGCCGAACGCGCGGGTGTTTTTGTCGGGCCTGGTGACTTTACGGCCCAATCTCAAACGGCCAACGGCATCGCGCGTAATGCCGTGGTCAGGCTCAGCGAAGTATGTGTCAAAGACGTTTGCGTCGATGATGTCCAGGCAATGGTGGCAGAACCGGGCCGGTTGCATGTTTCCCTCCTTGGCATGACCTATCTGAGCCGCCTCAAGCGGGTGGACATGCGATCCGGCCACCTCACGCTGGAAAACTGACGTGATTTTTCACGATCCCAGTGACATCTGACGCATCTTGACGCGCGATTATATTCCAATGCGATCAAAGTAGCTTTTGCGCCTCCCAAAATTCCGCCTGCAAAAAAATAGTCGTAATAACGCAGGTTGGCGCGCCGTCACGCTTCCGATAGGTTGCCGGAATATTGTGAAAAGGGATGAGCCAACATGCTGCCGAAACCGCGCGCTGATTTGAAACCCAACACGGCCGACTTCGAACGCCTGCCGCTGGTCAAGCCCACAGGTTTTCGTGAATACGATGCACGTTGGCTGTTCCCGGAAGAAATCAACCTGATGGGATTAAATGCCGTCGGCCTGGGCATGGCTAAACTGTTCGCGGAACGTGGCGTGCCCAAGCGCATCGTGGTGGGGCATGACTACCGCTGGTACTCAGGTGCGGTCAAACAAGCGCTGATGACCGGACTTCTGGCTGGCGGTTGCGAGGTGCATGACATTGGCCTGGCGCTTTCGCCCATGGCCTACTACGCCCAATTCGCCCTCGAAGTCGAAGGCGTGGCAATGGTGACGGCAAGCCACAATGATAATGGGTGGACCGGTATCAAGATGGGCCTCTCGCGACCTCTGACATTCGGTCCTGAAGAAATGGGCCGGTTGAAGGAGATTGTGCTCGCAGGTGATTTCGAGACGCGCGAGGGGGGACGTTATATTTTCGTTCCTGACATGGCGGAACGCTACATTGCCATGCTGACAGACCGGCCAAAACTTTCGCGAAAGCTCAAGGTTGTTGCTGCATGTGGCAACGGCACAGCCGGTGCATTTGCCCCTCAAGTGCTTCAAGCCGTCGGCTGCGAGGTGGTTCCGCTCAATGCCGACCTTGACCATTCCTTCCCCAACCACAATCCCAACCCAGAAGATCTGGCGATGCTCCATGCTGTCGCCGACAAGGTGCGGGAAGTTGGTGCAGATGTCGGGCTTGCCTTTGACGGAGACGGCGACCGGTGCGGCGTGGTGGACAACGAAGGCAATGAAATCTTCGCCGACAAGGTTGGTGTCATGCTGGCCCGCGACATCTCCGCCCGGCATGACAACGCCCGTTTCGTTGCCGACGTCAAATCAACTGGCTTGTTCATGACCGATCCGGTTTTGAAGGCGAATGGCGCAACCACAACCTATTGGAAGACGGGCCACTCCTACATCAAGAGATACAGCCACGAGACAAAGGCGCTGGTTGGTTTCGAAAAATCCGGGCACTTCTTTTTCAACCCGCCGCTTGGCCGGGGTTATGA
>JBKEAX010000220.1:0-3863 GCA_047972825.1 Hyphomicrobiaceae bacterium
TGTCATGGGGCTGCGCGATCTCGGTCCGGCAATATCTCCTTTCAATGCTTTCCTCATTCTGAATGGCATTGAAACGCTTCCCCTCAGGATGCAACGGCATTGCGATAACGCGGCCGTAGTGGCGGGGTATCTGAGCACGCATCCTGCAGTTGCCTGGGTGAACTACGCCGGGTTACCCGGCAACGCTTGTAATGCCATTCAAAAACGGATCTGTCCCAAGGGCGCCGGCGCCGTATTTACATTCGGGCTGAAAGGCGGATACGACGCAGGCGTAAAACTCGTCTCCGCCCTCAAACTGTTTTCTCATCTCGCCAACATTGGCGATACGCGAAGCCTGATTATACATCCCGCTTCGACCACACACCGCCAATTGACACCAGAGCAGCGGGTAGCTGCCGGTGCCGGTCCGGACGTTGTTCGCCTGTCCGTGGGTATTGAAGATAAGGACGATATTATCGCAGACTTGGCTCAGGGTTTTGAGCAGGCGGCGGGATGAGATTTTCAACGACAGCGGCGGCTATGACATGGAAGGGTTCAAGGCGTGTAACGAATTATGATATTCGCTCATCCCGCTTTGGGTCTTTGATTTTATGCATGTCGTTATCGCAAAACCGCTACACACTTTTGCGCGACATGCGTTTTGCTTTATGCATGTCGTTATCACAAAACCGCTACACACTTTTGCGCGACATGCATTAACAAGGGGTATGGCATGAGCACGGATTGGACGCACCAGCTTGTCATCCAATTCGATGACGAGAGCGGGACGGCGCTCGATGGCGTCATCGAATTTGAAGACGAACTGATGGAGTTGCTTGACGGCGTGGCGGAGGTTGAGGGTCACGATGCGGGCGCAGGCACGGCAAGTATCATCATTCTTACCGACCGGCCCAAGAAACTATGGGAGCGGCTGGAGCCAATCATTGAAGAAGCAGAAGGCAAGGGGCTTTCACCAGTCGCTGCCGCCTTCTGCGAGATCGAAGATGACGACTACGAAGTGCTTTGGCCGTCCGACTATGATGGTGAATTCAGCATGTCTTGATAAGTATGAATACTGCCGGGGGCATGGTAACGGCGGGCAGGTAAGAAAAAGAGAGGCCCGCTGCAATGCTTGCAACGGGCCTTAATTCTCCACCACTTGTAAGTCGGTCCGAATGACGTTGGCATTTGTGGCAGCAGGTGGTCAGTTGCTGCCTTTGACATAAGAGCCGGGTGCATTTTCGATTACGCCAAGCTTCTCGCCAGGATCACGTGGCAGCGTCCAAGCCCCTGACTGTTGTGCCAGCCATTCCGCCCAGTGTGGCCACCAAGAACCCGGCGTTTCCTTGGCCATATGCGTCCACTCTTCGAGTGTGTCGGCGGCCGCTTTAGACGCGGTCCAATATTGATACTTGACCTTTTCGGGCGGGTTGACAACGCCGGCGATATGACCTGACCCTGCAAGGACGTATTCGACGGGACCACCATAAAGCTTGGAGCCGATAAATACCGATTTGGCAGGCGCGATGTGGTCTTCTTTCGTAGCCAGATGATAGACCGGGACACGAATCCTGGAGAGGTCGAGAGGTGTTCCGGCGATCTTCATCTCGCCTTTAGACAGTTTGTTCTCCAGGTAGAACTCGCGCAGGTAGAAATTGTGGTTGGCCGCCGGCATCCGCGTCGAATCCTGGTTCCAGTAAAGCAGGTCGAACGGGAATGGTTTTTTGCCCAGCAGGTAGTTGTTGACGACATAGGGCCAGATCAAGTCGCGCGGGCGCATCATGTTGAACACGTTGGCCATACGTGACCCGTCAAGATAACCACGCTCGGCCATCATTTCTTCAAGGCTCTTGAGCTGGCTGTCGTCAATAAAGATCAGCAGGTCGCCGCCCTTCGTGAAGTCCACCTGTGTTGTCAAGAAGGAGGCCGAGATAAACGGCTGCTCGCCGCGCGCGGCGCAGTACGCCATCGTTGATGAAAGCAGTGTGCCGCCAACGCAGTACCCAAGAGCATTGCACTTGGGCACGCCCGTTTCCCTGCGCACGGCGTCGGCCGCTGCAAGGATGCCTTCCTTCATGTAGTCTTCAAAGCTCTTGTGCGACAGGCGCGCGTCGGGATTGACCCAGGAAACGAGGAATACCGTGAAGCCCTGTTCAACCGCCCAACGCACGAAACTCTTGGGCGGCGTCAAGTCGAGGATATAGTACTTGTTGATCCACGGCGGCACGATCAGCAGTGGCACCTCACGCACCTTGTCGGTGGTGGGGGTGTACTGGATGAGCTGGATGATCTCGTTCTGATAGACAACTTTGCCAGGCGTGACTGCGAGATTCTTGCCCACTTCAAAGGCGGAAATGTCGGTCTGGCTGATCTTCAAGAGATCACCGGAGCTTTTCATATCGCCAATGAAATGCTCCATGCCCTGTACCAGGTTTCGCGCATTCGACTGGAATGTCTCGCGCACGACTTCCGGGTTGGTTGCGGGGAAGTTGGAGGGCGACATCGCGCTGGAGACCTGGCGGAGGTAGAAATCCGCCTTCTGCTTAGTGCGCTCATCTAGTCCTTGTGTCTGGTCGAGGACATCCTCGGCCCAGTAGGTGGTCAACAAATAAGCCTGTTTCCAGAAATCGAAATACGGGTTGGCTGACCATTCAGGATCCTTGAAGCGGTTATCGCCAGCCTCGGGCTTGGCCACCGGCTCGACGTCTTCGCCAAGCATGCGCTTCAAGGTATTGTTCCACAGCTCCGCATAAGAGCGCATCAGATTGCCCTGCACCTCGGCCAGTTTCACCGGCTCGGTGATCCAGCGTTGGGCGATCTCGCCCATCAACTTGGACGCCTGTGCAGCTTCGCTGGCCGCCGTGAAGGGGCTTAGGGATGAATCAGCCCGCTCCATGTAGCTGGCCATCGCCTTGCCACCTTCTTCGAACAATTTCAAAATGTTACGAGCGAATTCCTCAGGATCGTTGATGCGGTATACCGTCAGATCCTGGGTTTCATCAGGCTTGTGTGGTTTCTGCATGGGTAGCCTTCTTGTCGGGGGCAGTGCGCAAACCCGGACTAGCCTGGGGTAAGCGGTAGCCGCCATGCGACGAAACGGTCATTCCGTCTCGCCGGCCGGTGACGGATGGTCGCAAATGTTATCCTAGCCGCTACCTGCTCGCACGGCGGGAATCAAGTTGGCCTTCCGTAGTGGTTAAACGCAAGCCGCAAAAGGTGTGAACGGAGCGTGCAACATATGGCTGCTGACAGACCGCGTCCGCATTCCGGCACAACAGCGGCGGAAATTATTTTCCATCGCAATAACAACATGTTGCATGGTTTGATGGTTCTGGGTGTTATGATTGCTTGATCAACCGTTCCTTTGGATCAAAACAATAAGGGGGCTGATACAGCCGCTCGTTGATTTCGGCGTAGTACGGTGCAGGTGGAACACACCGGCCAAATCTGGTGTCAAATTAGCTGCGGGTTGGCTCTCGGCCGGGTGGAAGTGCGCGCTAGATCGCGTTCACTTTTCACGGAATCGCGAACGTGCTCTAGTGGCCTCCATGTGCCGGGCTCAAACCCGAAATCTGCATTGATGTGGATGGGTTTTTCCAAGCCGATATTTCCGTTGATAGCGAGGCTTCTTTACCTAGTGCCACCGGGCGGCGTAGATTGCGTGCGCGCGGATCGAAATGAGTCCCGGGCTGCCTTGTCGTGCTGATCAAGAGCTGGCTTGGGTCTGGTGCAACACATGTTTCGGATGCGCTCTGCTGGAAATAACAGCTGCGGATATGAGAAGGCATCAGTGCTAGGGTCCGAACCCAATAGCAATGAAGCCGCAAGTAGATAGACCGAGAGTTCAACCGTGATCGACGAGCAATTTCATCGCATAAAGCGCC
>JBKEAX010000499.1:0-5593 GCA_047972825.1 Hyphomicrobiaceae bacterium
TTAGCGAACTCGATATTGTTGGAATCTATCCGAACTACGCGGAAGCCCACAAAGCCTGGAAGGCAGCAGCCCACCAGACGGTAGACAACGCCCACATGCGCTATTTCATCGTTCACATGCACCGGCTTCTGGAGCCCGACGAGCCGGCTTAGCATCTGCCAAAAATCACACAAAAATCGCTTTCGTGACCAGCGCCGGTTCTCCCGTCCCCTGTCTTCACAAGGGAGAGGCTGGTGTGACGGTGCCGAACCGGGTATGGGCCTAGGGGTCCCGACCCCAGTGTCCGGGCCCCAGTGTCCGGATCCTAAGGTAATTTGAGCCCCGGAGGGCATTTGTCGACAACCGCTGACAAAATGCGTGGCACCGAAAGCGTGCAGCAACCTGGCGCACCATTCGAACCTCGGCGGCGGCGCGGCCAGTCGCGTGCCTTCGATGCCGGTTCACGGCAACTGCTCAAAAGGTTTCTGGCCGAATGGGTGGTGCCACGTTGGAAGAGCCTCGCCTACGCTCTTTTATTGACCGCCTGTCTAGCGGCGGCGACCGGCGCTTATCCCCTTATCATCAAAACCTCGTTCGATACGCTGCTCAAAGGCAATGAAGCCATGCTGCCGGCGATACTGGCCGTGATTGTGGGGATCACAGCCGCCCGCAGCGTGTTTCTCTACATGCATTCGGTGACTTCAACCCGGATCGTGCAGCGCCTGACGACTGACTTGAAACAACACACCTTCAGTCACTTGATGCATGCCGATTACGCGCAGCTGACACGCGAAGCGCCTGGTGCCTTGATGTCTCGACTGACCAACGACGTCGGCTTCATCGAACAGGGGTTGATGGCAGGGCTCAACACGACAATACGCGACACGCTTTCCATAGTCGTACTCGTTGGCACCATGTTCTATCTCGATTGGGCCATGTCACTTGTCGTGCTTGGCGTCTATCCGCTGGCCGCCATACCAATCATGATTATTTCAGAGCGGCTGCGCAAGGTTGCAAAGCGCACGCAGGCGGAACTGAGGCAAATGACAGCAGAGCTTTCCGAAAAGCTCTCTGGACCACGGTTGATCAAGACCTTCCAGCTCGAAGACTACGCTGCAGCCCGGGTCAACGGCGCGTTTGAGGAAGTGTTCCGGCTGAAAATGAAGGCCGTGCGAACGCGCGCCCGGTTGGATCCTATGTTGGAGGCTTTTGGTGGCATCGCTGTTGCGGGTGTCATCGCATTTGCCTATTGGCGCATCGCCAGCGGCACTTCAACAGTTGGGGATTTCATGGGCTTCGTCACAGCACTGCTCATGGCGTCGCAGCCGGTCAGGGCCATCGGCAACCTCACAGGCCGGATACAAGAAGCTCTGGCAGCGGCCGAAAACATCTACGGCATTCTCGACGAACAACCGTCCATCACCAATCACAGCGACGCCCGTCCGTTGAAGGTGACCAAAGGGCGGATAGATTTCAACGATGTGACATTCGGATATGGTGCCTCTGGTGCAGAGAATACGCCTGCTGTGCGCAACATCACGTTGACGATCTCAGGCGGCACCACTGTTGCTTTCGTCGGGCGCTCGGGCGCTGGCAAATCAACGCTCATCAACCTTGTGCCGCGCCTATTCGACGTCACCAGTGGATCGATTTCGATCGACGGGCAGCAGATTAACCAGGTCACATTGCATTCGCTTCGCAAAGCAATTGCCATCGTCAGCCAGGAGGTGACCCTGTTTGACGACACGATCCGCGCCAACATCGCGCTAGGGCGACTGGACGCCAGCGAATCGGAAATTGTTGCCGCCGCACAGGCCGCTGCAGCCGATGAATTTATTCGTTTGCAGCCCAACGGCTATGACACACGAATTGGAGACCGTGGCCTCAGGCTTTCGGGTGGACAGCGGCAGCGGCTTGCACTGGCACGGGCGATCCTGAAGAATGCACCTGTCCTGTTGCTGGATGAAGCAACAAGCGCGCTCGACACACATTCAGAGAAGCTTGTCCACGAGGCACTCGACCGATTTACCAAAAACAGGACAACGTTGGTCATCGCGCATCGGCTCTCGACCGTGCGTAACGCCGATGTCATCTGCGTCATGGACGAGGGCCGTGTGGTGGAAACAGGACGGCATGGGGAGTTACTGGCGCACGGCGGCATCTACGCCGACCTGGTACAGACACAGTTGCTCGACGACGATAGCGCTACCTGAGGGAATCACGGAAGCAGCGGCGTCGAAACCTCGTTCATGGCCTCCGCAGTGCCCATTATCCCGCGATGACGATCTGACACCCAAGATCACGGTCACTTTTTATCGAAATCGCGCAGGCGCTCTATTTTCTTTTATTTCTCGCTGTGTTCTTCACGCCGAACCGCTACAAACTTCGGCTGAACATGCTCTTGTCTCTGGAGCATGTTCTTCACGCCGAACCGCTGCACACTTCGGCTGAACATGCTCTATTCGCGGCGCAAAACCGAGTTGACCAATCGGTTGGCCCACCCTTTGGCTCGAAAGCTCGCCTTGACTTCGTCGGGTTCGTAAGCTGTCTCGACCCATTTCATGAATGTCATCGGCGTTCGGGCGTTGTCGGCAAGGTAGCGCTCGAAAACATAATCGAGCACGCCGGTTTCCGCCTGGCGGATATGGCCGTAACGCAAGGATAATTGCCGCTTGGCAGTGGCGATCGGCTGTCCTTCGCGGAAATGCATGAAAAGTGTGCTCATCAAGCCGGCCCGGTCCGCACCGGATTTGCAGTGCATCAGGACGGGGTACTCGATACGCTCAAAAAGGGCTGCCGCTCCCTTGATTTCCTCAACCGTTGGCGCGGCACGCGAGCGCACCTGAAAATCCACCAAGCTGATTCCATTCCGCAGGCATTCCTCCTGCTCCAGTGCGTAGCTCGAACAATCGCGCGGGCCGCGAAGGTTGATGATGGTGCGCACGCCATCCTTTGCAAACTTCCGGATATCCCCAGGCGACGGCTGGGCTGAACGCCAAGTATCAGCGGCAATCTTATGACGATTTAGATATAAGAGCCGGAAAATGCCATGATCCGAGAGCATTAGCTCTGCATAGGAGGCTGGACGTCCAAATAGCGTCTTGGCCCAGCCCGGCGTATGGTCCACCAGGGCTTGGCGCAGCTTGGATGTCGTGTGCCGCATAGCGCGGCGCGTCTGCTTTAAGTGCGTTGCCATAAGGCCCTGTCCAGCCGACAATTGCGTCGTACATGCACGATCGCAGTGGCCGTCCACCGCCTCGGCCGCCGGGTACACACGTGATAATTGCATTCGCTAATTAGGCGCTATAGGAACCTTGCGCAAGGTATTCTACCGCCTTCTCCACGCTCCCGTCGGGAACCTTCAAGGCGCCGTTACGGCATGGCAAAAACACCATTGAAATCACTTAACTTTTCCGCTTTTGCCGGACGCACGATCGCTCGCCTCATTCAGCGGGTGGAAAAGACTTCGACCAAAGTGTTTTTTCCAGCCGACCTGCCTGAGCAGATGTTTAGCGAGCATCCCGTCATCGTTGCCTTCTGGCATGGCCAGTTCATGATGGTTTCGTCGCTCAATACGCACAATGTGCCGGTGAAGGCGATGGTGGCGCGACACGGCGATGCCGACCTGATCGGAAATGCGATGGCAGCGCTTGGGGTGGACCTTATCCGAGGTGCTGGCGCGGGCGGACGGCGCAAGGACCGTGGCGGTGCGCAAGCCCTTCGCCAGGCCGTCAAAGCACTCAATGAGGGATCCACAATCTGCATGACGGCAGACGTGCCGCCCGGGCCTGCCCGCCGCGTTGGCAATGGCATTATCACACTGGCGAGATTATCCGGCAGGCCAATCTTCCCGGTAGCCTTGGCAAGCTCCCGTTTCCTGGCGCTCGATACCTGGAGCCGTATGACAATCAACCTGCCGGGTTCAACGCTGGCCGCAGCGGGCGGACCGGCGCTCCATGTTCCGCGCGATGCAACGCCTGAGCAACTGGAGGCGTATCGCGTTGAATTGGAGAACGCTTTGAAGTCGGCGACGGAACGTGCCTACGCTATGGCAGGTGCAGATGTGACACGGGCAACACCCGCCAGCGCGCTTGAGCCGGACGCCCCACCACCAGCTCCAGGTATCGGCCTCAAGACCTACCGTGCGGTGTCGAAAGGCTTCGAACCGATCGTACCGGCATGGCTGGGCTATCGGGCGCGGCAAGGCAAGGAAGAACCCACCCGCCGCAATGAACGCTATGGCATTGCGTCCATGGCCCGCCCGTTGGGACCGCTGGTGTGGGTGCACGCTGCAAGTGTGGGGGAAACCAACGCCGCACTGCCCGTGATCGCGGGCTTGCGCGAGGCACGCAACGACCTGCACTTTTTATTGACGACAGGAACGAAGACGTCGGCGGCATTGGCTGAAGCCCGCCTGGGTCCCGGCGGGCTGCATCAGTTTGTTCCACTCGATTCCCCCAAATTCGCGCGCCGTTTCCTGGACCATTGGCAACCCGACATCGCGCTATTCACCGAATCGGAAATCTGGCCGAACCTGATTCTGGAAACGCATGCGCGTAACATTCCGCTCGTGCTGATCAACGCGCGCATTTCGCCCCGCAGCTTCAAGCGCTGGCGACGCAATGCGGGCATGGCACGGGCGATATTTGGCCGGTTCTCCCTCGTCCTGGCGCAAAATGCCAAGCTCGCTCGGTCGTTCTCATTGCTTGGCGCGCGGCGCGCTGAAGTAAGTGGCAACCTCAAGATTGATTCACCACCCCCGCCCGTCGATGCACCTGAATTCGACAGGCTCTCCTCAGCCATCACAGCGCGGCCGGTTTTTCTCGCGGCAAGCACCCATCCCGGCGAGGATGAGCAGGTTGCAGAGGCACATCGGCAGATCCGTGAGACCCACCCTGAACTTTTGACAATCATCGTGCCGCGCCATCCTGAGCGTGGACCGGCCATTGCGGATATGCTGTCTGGGCTTGGACTGGTGACCCGGCGCCGTGCAGCAGGCGAACTGCCGGATGCTACAACCGACGTCTACATCGCAGACACAATCGGCGAGCTTGGCACCTTCTATGCGCTGGCACCCATAGCCTTCATCGGCGGGTCCCTGGTGCCGCATGGTGGACAAAACCCCATAGAAGCGACGCGGCATGGCGCGGCCGTGTTGTCTGGCCCGCACACACATAACTTCAACGACAGTTATCGTGCACTCACGGCAGAAGGCGGCGTATTGATTGTTAAAAACGCCGATAATCTGGCAGCTAAGGTGACGGAATTGCTGGGCGATAAAGCCGCACTCGAACGGTTGACCCGCGGCGCTGACCAGGCACTATCTGGCCTGGAAGGGGCGCTTGCATTGACCACGACAGCGGTTTTGCAACTCCTGCCCGATGCAGACGGATTGCGCCGTGCCTCTTAAGGAACCACCGTGGTGGTACGACAGTCCGGTCAGCCCTATGGTTCACATCTTGAGACCGGTGGCGCGGATTTATGCTGCCAAGACTGCCGCACGCTTTTTACGCGCCCAAGCCTACCGTTCACGTTTGCCGGTCATATGCGTTGGCAACTTCACGGCTGGGGGGACGGGCAAGACCCCACTGGCCATCCACATTGCCGAGCGCCT
>JBKEAX010000508.1:0-17846 GCA_047972825.1 Hyphomicrobiaceae bacterium
AGCGGTTCCAGGGCTATCGATTGAAGCCTCGGCCTAATGACTCCAGCCTCCAGCTTCGAGATATCCAGCATCGTCCGCAAAAGCTCTTCGACCGACGATAGAGCATGGTCAACCTGCATGGCGAGGCGTTGCTGGTCTGCGGAACCTAGACTGTCTATCAGGGCAGAAAGCGAGAGCTGAGCTGCATGCAAGGGTTGCAGAACGTCATGGCTGACTGCGGTAAAGAAGCGTGTTTTGACGGAATTGGCGCGGTCCGAGGCATCGCGTGCCGCCGTCAATTCGCCATTGACGTTCTCCAGGTTGGTCAATGCCGATTTCAGTTCATCGGTGCGCACGCGGACCTGGTTTTCCAGTCCTATCGCGGTCTGGAACATGGAATACGCATTGGCCTGCTGGTCCAGGGATCTCTCGACGCGGTTCATGAGCGCGGCGTTGATCTTCTCCAGCTTCTCAATGCGGCGCAGGAGGATTTCGGTGTCATACGTTTCCGTAGTCTTGCCGGTCATGGTTGCGTAGCCGGAGATCCCTGCGGCGTGCCGAATGCAATTCCCGTGAGGGTCTGGTTGAGGTGCATGGCGTTGAATTGCTCGCCGTAGGTGTGGAACCCTACGACGTTGAAGCGGCGATAGATATCTGAAAGTTGATGACGGATCTGGCGGTTCTCGGCATCAAGCCGCCGCAAGATGCAATCAAAACCAAGGACGGTGTCTATTGATCCAAGTGAGGCTTCGACGCGCTGCAGGGTTGTAAGCGTAGCCTGGACCATGTCCTGAGGATTAGCGATCGTGAAAACAAGCCCCTCATCGATGGCGCAAAAAAATGACATGCTACCATCAGGGTTCACATTGCGAATCGAGCGGCAGTAATAATCCCCTCCCACGCGAACGACGAGTGGATATGACGCAAAGCTGAATGGCCCCAGGTCATTCGGCAAAAGCCCAATTGCGGCGGCATATTCCTGCGCAGCCGGCTCTGCGTTGAGTTCGTAGACAATTCGCTTTTCGGTGTCGGCAGCTGTCACAACGAGCTTGTTGCCGGTTGGCTCGAAATTTTGCGATTTGAAAACCTGGAAAGGTTGGGCGCTCTCAACCATGATGAGGAGTGCTGCGCGTTGAACGATTTGACCATTGTGGATCAACGACGTTTCGCGAAAGGCGAGATCGTCGCCTGCAGAGCCGCCGATAAGCTGCACATCATCCATGGCCCAGTGCACGGCAGCAATCAACGTCTCCTCGGAGTTCGAAAGTCCATCCACCAACAAGAGCGCGAAGACACGGCCACCAAGCGGCCCGCTGGCACCGAAGCGTTGTTTCATCTTGCGCGCAAGTTGACTGGCGTGCTTGACGCCCGACTGGCCCACATCGGCAATAACGTCTGCAACGATTCTGAAGCCAGCAATTGGAAATGCCAATGCAACGATGCCGCCTTGCATCATGCCTTGGGGTGCGATTTCACCTGACGTCGAACAGCCGGAAATTTGTGTGCTGGGAAAGGCGTGTTGAAAGGATTGGGCGACAATATTCGCATCATGTGCCGGTGAGTACATGACGATTAAGTGCTGAAAGGGTCCAGGGCCAAGTGTAGCTGCAATTTCGCCCACCGCTTCACGTGTATCAGCCTTTTCACTGGCCGCTGAGCGAAGGCCGCCATGTCCGGACTTCTGTTCGGCTTGCACGTAACGTCCTCCCGCGATTTGCGCTTATTGGCTCACTTTGGGCCTTGCGCATTGATCGCACCGTGCCATAGCCGTCTTCGGGCGGCAATCAAACGGTTGAAGCGTGCTTTCCAAATATTCTGGGCAGGTGGCCATGGCCGATGACGCACAAATGCGCATGGCAAGCATGTTCAGCCGAAGTGTGTAGCGGTTCGGCGTGAAGAACATGCTCCAAACAATAGAGCATGTTCAGCTGAAGTGTACAGCGGTTCAGCGTGAAGAACATGCTCCAGACAAGAGCTTGGATCGTGTTCGTGATTCCATGAAACTTGAACACGATCTAGGGTCCGGACCCTAGTGGCGATGATTTTCTTTTTCGCAAGGTGTGAAATCAACCGCCAGCAACGGGCGGCCAGACAGCAACCGCATCGCCCGGTTTCAGGATAACGGCGCCGCGTGTTCCTGGTGCTTGGAAAACGCCGTTAAGTAGAACCAGGTGGCGGGCCTCGCGCGGCACGTTATGGGAATCCAGAAGAGTATCGATCGTTGTTCCCTCTGCCACCGTCACGTCTGCCGCGTTGCGCGCGTGCCCGGCAGGCAAATAGACGCCCAGCGATGCATATAGCTTCAGCGTTACGGAGATGGTGGCTGCGGTCGTTGTCACGGCCTTGTCCTCATTCCTTCAGAGCATCAGCTGGCCTTGGCGATGGGCGTGTTGGTATGCGGCGCTACCGGCCCGTAGTTGGGTCGCGACTGGACAACTGCGATATACGCCTCACGTAGTCTTTCGGGGGCCTTGAGCAGGGTGTCACGCCATTCACCCATGTGGAAGCCGGTCTGTATCAGCCCTCGCAGCATGCCGACGTGATCTGTCATGCCGACGCACTGCGCGCCAACCAGTTTGTCACCCTCGAATTCCAGTTTCAAATATTTGAAATTTTCTTCGTCGACCAACCGTGCAGTTTTGCCCAATGGAGCACCCTGCCACAACCCGAATGACGACGAGATAAGCCCCATCGTATCGAGCACATTCATGTTGAGCGACCCTTCGTGCGGAGTAATCTTTCCGGCCATGTTGAGCGCAGCAAGCCGGCCATGCTCGACGGCGACAGGCTGAATGGCCAGCATGTCAGGTTTGCCTGTGGAAAGATCAATGCCCTCGCAACAATCGCCCGCTGCATAAATATTGGGTACGGTTGTTTTAAGGTGGTTGTCGACCTTGATGCCGTGGTTTGTTGCGATGCCCGTACCTACAAGGAAGCCCGTATTTGAACGAACACCAACCGCCAGCACGACTAATGCTGCGGGGACTGATGTGCCATCCGATAACTCAACCGTGAGCTTGGCACCTTCGGCATCTCTGCCTTCGCGGATAGCCTCCACTTTTGTCGAAACGCGAACGTCAACGCCCTTTTTCTTGCACCAGCGCCCGAGCATGCCTCCGGCGGTTTCGTCCATCATGCGCGCAACCATGCGTGGAGCGTATTCAACGATGGTGATTTTGCAGCCGCGCAGATAAAGCGCCTCAAGAATGATTGAGCCGATGAAACCGGCGCCGACCAGAACCACTGGCGCCCCCTTGTCGGCATGTTTTAGAATTTCGCGTGCATCCTCCAAAGTCCAGCAGGTGTGCACCCCCTCAAGATTGGATCCAGGCATCGGCGGAATGATGGGCGAGGCACCCGTCGCAATCAGCAACTTATCGTAGTCAATCGTGTCGCCGCCGGTCAGGTGCAGCTTTTGCGCATTGGTGTCGATGCCGCCGCAACGGCCAACGCGATAGGTGATGCCCATCTTGTCGTAGTGCCCGTCCTGCTGGCGCAGATAGGTGCCCGTTTCATCGATCTTTCCATAGATGTAATACGGTATCGCCATGCGGGAATACGGCTGCGGTTCGTCTTCGCCGTTGATGATCGTGATGCTGGCGTTCTTGTCGAGGCTGCGAAGCGTTTCTGCTGCTGTTACACCGGCAGGGCCTGCGCCTAGCACTACATACTTCATCGGCTTTCTCCCGGGGCCTTCAAATCGAGGTTTAAGCACGGCGCTTGAGCCAACGCCGGAATGCGATCAGGCTCCAAATGCCTTCAACGATACCGAACGGCCATGCGCCTTGTGCAAAGCCGTAGATGGATGCTGCAACGCAGGCGCCTGCAAAGGCCAGAATATAAACCGGATGCCGGTCCTCCAGTGCGTAGAACAGGAGCATTGCGGAAACTGCGGCAAGACCGAAAAGTGTGACGCCATCCAGTTGCAATGCTCTGTTCCGCTGGGTTTGAGAGGATCAATCCCTGTTTCCCGCGCCGCAGATGTCGATAGAAGGTTGGCGCCTGGAACCGGAGCACCGGTTCCGGGCGCCGATTGTGTGTCAAGCAACGTCGAGGCGTGACAGGGTCTCGTTGGTCGGAACGCCTTCGGCAGTCCAGCCGCGCAGTTTGTAGTATTCCGGCAGCATTTTCTCAAGACCGTTGACGAGCCCCTTTGCCGGGCCGGTTTCCGCAGGCTCGCTCGTCAGGCGTGGAGGCAGGTTGTCGTCCTTGGCTGTGAAGCCTGCCTTGTTGTTGAACACACGTTCCATGTTCCAGATGCGCTCGCCCATTTCCAGGAGGCGCTCCGGTGTCCACTCGCCTTCGCAAGCCGCATCGACCTGAGGTGCAATGTCGTTCAAGGTCCATGCAAAGGTGGTGAAGACGCATAGCCCCGAGGAGTCGACTGCCGCGGTTGCATCCTGGAACGCCTTGACCAGAGCCGGCTTCCCATCGGTCGCCAGCGGGTCGGTCTTCTCCGGAATGCCCAGGATCTCGGATGAGACCGTGTAGGAACGCAGATGGCACGCACCGCGGTTTGATGTGGCGTAGGTCAAGCCCATGCCCTGGATGCCACGCGAGTCATAGGCCGGGAACTCCTGACCCTTGACCGACATGGAAAGCTCGGGGCGGCCATACTTCTGGCAGAGCCGCAGCGATCCAAGGCCCAGTTCCTTGCCGAAGCCTTCCGCCTTGCCTGTCAGCTCGACGCATTGCACCAGAGCTTCCGCTGAGCCGAACTTGAGGTCGATGCCGCCTGTCATTTCCTTGGTGATGAGACCGAGGTCATAAAGCTCCATTGCGGCCGATACCGTGGCGCCAAACGAGATCGGATCGAGACCCTGCTCGTTGCACACGAAGTTCACCATGGTCAACGCTTCCAGATCGTCGACACCCGTGTTGCAGCCAAGTGCCCACGCAGCTTCGTACTCCAGACCACCTGAAGCGTGCATGTATTGCGGCTTGTTCTGAATCGAGAAATGGTTCTCGTCGATTTTTGAGATGCGGCCACAGGCGATCGTACAGCCAAAACAGGCCTGGTTGGTCAACAGGTTTGGATGCCCGTCAGACTTGCGCGGTTCAGCCATTGCTTCAGCTGAAATATCGTGTGCGCCTTCGAACTGAACCTGTCGATGGTTGCGCGTTGGCATCGCGCCAGCTTCATTGATGACGTTCATGAGAACCTGGGTGCCGAACGACGGCAGGCCCTGGCCAGTAACGGCGTTCTCCTGCAGCACCTTTTTTCCCGCGGCGGTCGCTTTCAGGAAACGCATGCCGTCCTTGACCTTCACGCCCTTCGTACCGCGTACCGCAACAGCCTTCAGGTTCTTCGAACCCATGACAGCGCCGACCCCAGAGCGGCCAGCAGCACGGTGAAGATCGTTGACGATGCAGGAATAAAGAACCTGGTTCTCGCCAGCAACGCCGATCGCCGAGATGTGCATCATCGGGTCCTGGTGGCGCTTCTTGATGTATTCGTCGGTATCCCAGACGCTCTTGCCCCAGATGTCAGCGGCGTCGTGCAGCTCAACAGTGTCGTCGAACACGGTGAGGTAGGCTGGCTTGGGGGATCGGCCCTCAAAGATGATCATGTCCCAGCCTGCAAACTTCAGCTCAGCGCCAAAGTAGCCGCCGGAGTTGGAGCACGCGATGGCGTTGGTCAGGGCGCCCTTGGTGATGACGGAATAACGTCCACCGGTCGAAGCCGCCGTGCCCGTCAATGGACCAGTCGCCATGATCATCTTGTTGTCGGGGCCGAGCGGGTCGACCTTGGGGTCGATTTCCTCAGACAGATATTTGGTGGCGAGACCGCGTTGCCCCAGGTACTTCTGAGCCCAATCCATGTTGAGCGGTTCGGTCTTGATGGTGCCGTTCGTGAGGTTGATCCGCAGGATCTTGCCATGCCATCCCATCGGTTTCTCCCTGGTTCGCAAAAGCTCGTGGCTTTGCATTGCATTGATTGATTTTGCAGCGTTAGCACGTGTTCAGGTTGGTTCCCGGTGCACGCTAGTCTGGTTGATCACGCACACTGCATGTTCTGCAGCGCGTCGGAGGCCTGCCTTCAGCCCTTCGTAGTGGGGACGTTTGCACCCTCATGGGTTGCAGCGTTGGCGGCCTGCGTTGCCCAGACCTTCATCTTGTCGAAGCCGGCTTGCTCGGTGTCCTGAAACGTAATAGCGCCAGTCGGGCAGGCTTCGGCGCAGGCCGGGCTGCCAAGACACAGATCGCACTTGATGACTTTGCCAGTGGAGGCGTTGTAGTTCACCGTGCCAAATGGGCATGCAATCGTGCAGACCTTGCATCCAACGCACAGGTTCTCGTGAACGATCTTGGTGCCATCCTGGTTTGTCGTTATCGCATTCACAGGGCAGGCCTGCTGGCACCACGCTTCTGCACATTGCGTGCAGGTGTAGGGGACAAATCGCGCTTCAGTGTGGAAGTCAAAGACACGAATGCGGGATTTTGCAACGTTGAACTCGCCTTCCTTGACGTAGGAACAGGCCATCTCGCACTGTTTGCATCCCGTGCATTTGCCCGCGTCGATCACCAATGCTTTCTGCATGGTTCCTCCCTGTCTTGGTCAGTGTGTTTGTTCGGGTTTTGCAGTTCGCGCTCAGATGCGACAACTGGTCAAGTGTACTTAGGTGCATTCGACCGGAAAGCCGGAACAATTTTTTTTCGGACGCTATAAAGCAATTCCCAAGCCGACATAGATTCACGGCTTCGGATCAATTCAGGGCATTTTTCGAGTTTTGTGCCACAGCATGTTTAGCTGAAGTGTGTCGCGGTTCAGCGTGAAGAACATGCTTCAAGCAAAGAGCATGTTTAGCTGAAGTGTGGAGCAACAATTGCAGTCGTGCGCTGGCCCAAACGACCGGGGCTCAAAACGCGAGTTGCTGATGGCAGAAAAGAGAAGCTCGCAAGGGCCCCGTCATCCGAAGATGAGTGGATCGGTCAATGATAAAGGTGTGCGGAAGTTTACGCCGATTTCACCATTGCGGCTCCAGGCGACGGTGCCCGTCAATGTGCGTCCCGATTTAAGTTCAACGGTGATTGGGGAGCCTTTTATCAGCCGAGGCATGCGGGTGAGGCCCATGCCGCCTGACGATATGTCTTTGGCGAAGGCATGGTACATTTGGCCTTCGCTAGCCGCCTTAACGGCCTGCAAAAGTGATTGGCGAGGCGCACGCCTGCGCTCAGAGAGTTCCGGCAGTACAATTGTTCCATCAGCCTCGCAGTAGTCCGCGGCACCATCAATAACCCGCTCAAGAACCTCCTTCAGCATGTTAGCAGAGACTGCATACTCCTCCGGCAAGATATCCGCCGCATCCTGGCGGAGTTCCTGGACGACCACCAATGCTCGGTTTGCCGTTCCCCGCCAGATGCTCGCAAGGTTCAAGATGTGCAGGGGAGCTGCGCGCTCGGTACCGATTTCTTCGGCATCGACTTCAAAATCAAGTAGGCGGGCATCGCCTCGCCGGAATGCCGCGAAGAGCTCGGTTACGTGTTCCAAAGTTTCACGCGCAAGGTATTCTTCGAGAATGCGTCGCGGCCATTGATCGATACTGCCCTTGAACCCCCCGATGAGATCGCGCGCACTCGATAGTGGCGCGGCAATGTCCAGGGTCTGCGCCAGGTTGATTGCGCTGGTGGTGCCCGCTGTCAGCATGGCGGCCGTATGAACTTCCTGCACGAGCGCACGCACCACAAGGGCTTCTGCAGAATAATCCGATTCTGAACTAGTCTCGATCGACTTGGGACTGAGCAACGGATAGTCGGCACGTTGAGGCAGTTCCGGCCTGAACACCATGGTTAACCAATCCCTATTAGAAATGCGGTTGGGTTGACTCTATGGGACATCTGCTAACCAACTGTTACCACGGTAGCGAATGTTGCTCGTGGCTCGCCTTTAGGTTGTACTGGGTTTCGTATGCACGTATCATTAACCCTGATTGGAGCATGTCGCGCAAAAACGCGTAGCGGTTTTGCGATAACGACATGCACAAAATCATGGACTTGGTGGTCGTGCCCAACAGCGTAAGAAGCGAACCTCAAAATTCGCGACGCGCGTTACAGCATGTTTAGCCGAAGTGTACGCGGTTCGGCGTGAAGAACATGCTCAGAAGAAAGAGCATGTTTAGCCGAAGTGTGTAGCGGTTCGGCGTGAAGAACATAATCAAATAAAAGAAAATAGATCGCGTTCGCAATTCCGTGGAAAGTGAACGCGATCCAGAGAAAACCCACCTACGTCGCAAAGAACGCCAGCAGCACATACGTTCCAAGCATGACTGTCGTCCAGAAGGCCATGCGCCCCGTCGGCCATGTGCGGCCGAACACGCCCTTGGGGCCATGATAACGCTGCAAGCTGGCATCAATGTTGGAAAGTGTTTGTTTGGCTCCCCCCATGACACCGTCCCAGAATTTTCCGCTTATGTCGTTGAGGCGGAGCATGATCCATTTACCTGGACGGCGGTAGAACCAGTCGAAGTCCAGTGTGATCGTGAGGGTTCGTTTCAGCAGTCCCAGCATGACAAAGAAGGCAAGGCCGGAGAATAACAGCAGCTGAAGCTGGAAGACGACATGGCTCGCTGTATACGGCACGTAGTCAACCGGATAGGGCAGAATGTCATACAGCGGGCCGGGGGCAACGCCCAGGCCAATGCAGAAGGCTGCCATCAACAACATGGCTGCGCGCATGTTCCACGGCGGTTCAGGTGGCCGCAGGCCCGAGTCCTTCTGGAAAAACACGAACCACGGAAACTTGATACCGGCGTGCAGGAAGACGCCAGCGGATGCCGCCGCCAGCAGGAACCAGACAATAGCCAGATGCGCGTCCGCGGCACCTTGCGAAATCATCGATTTGGAGATGAAGCCGGACGTCAGCGGGAAGGCTGAGATGGCCAGCGCGCCAATAACACCCATGACCATGGTAAAGGGCATGGTGCGAAACAGTCCGCCCAGATCCGTGCACTTGGATTTTCCGGTCATCAGCAGGACCGAGCCCGCCGACATCAGCAGGAGTGCCTTGTAGATAATGTGAGTGAAGGCATGTGCAGCAGCGCCGTTGAGCGCCATTTCGCTGCCGATGCCAATCCCGGTGACCATGAAGCCCACCTGGTTGACGATCGAATAAGCAAGGATACGGCGCATGTCGTTTTCCAGGATCGCATAAACGATTCCGTAGAAAACCATGAACAAGCCTATGAAGATGAGGATCTCGGTGCCAGGAAAACCACGCAGCAGCACATAGACCGCGGTCTTCGTCGTGAACGCCGAAAGAAAAACTGTGCCGCTCCAGGATGCGGCCGGGTAGGCGTCTGGCAGCCAGGCCGAAAGTGGCGGCGCACCAGCATTGATGAGAAATCCAGCAAGTATCAGCCAACGCGCTGGCGTGCTGGTATCCATGACCTGGAATGTGGCAGTTCCAGTATTGAGAATTTCCCCAGTGATGCCGGCCATCAACAGGACGCCGCCGAACATGTGAATGGCAGCATATCGTAAGCCTGATCCGCTCGCGAAACGGCTGCCCGACCACACCACGAACGTCGAGGCGACAGCCATCACTTCCCAGAAGACGAAGACTGTAATCAGGTCGCCGGCAAACGTGACGCCAAGAGCACCACCTGCATAAACATATGCTGCCCCTAGTTCGAGACTGTTTGACTGATTGAGCGAGAAAAGGCCGCCGCCGAATGCCATGATGGCGAACACGGTGGCAAACAGCCGGGCGAGCTTATCGCCGCGGACGATTTCCAGATTGTAACCCAGCCAGCTTGCACTGAGTTGCACACCATCTGGAACTTGCCAGATCAACGCCAAGGCAATGAGCGGTGCGGCCAGCAACACGGCTGTGCGCACCGCACCATTCAGGAATGGAATGATCAGCCCGGCGGCAATAAGGATCGCGGCAGGGGGGATGATGAGGCTAGTCGTCATAGTAGGTGTCCGGCCGCTTTAAGAGAAATCCAAGGCCCTTGGCGAAAAGCACCAGAACGGCACAAGCCAGGAAGCCGTACCAGGCGCCGAAACCGAAAGTGCCATCGATGCCGAAGTGGGGATGGTGTTCAATGAACAGATCCAGAAAAACCAGGATGGCGAGCACGATCGACGATCCGATCCACAAAGCGCGAATTGTGGAAGCGCGCACCAGCCAATGGTTGTCGCCAGAGGCATCCTTCTTTTGCGTCTCCATGGCCATCACCTCTGGATCATCGCGTTGGCAAGGTTCATGGGAACCTCTGGGAAGAAGAACAGAGCAAGTGTCATGAGCGCCGTCGTGCACAACGCCAGCACGATCGGGAACGGTGCCTCGCCGTGGTCATCGTGATGATGACCGCCGTCTTTCACCGCTGCGGCGCCAACACTGGCTGTAGCCACCACACCCGCGTCGACTGAAGCGTGGGCGCTTCCGCGGAAAAAGGCACGATGTACGATGGGCAGGAAGTAAAGCGCATTCAAAATCGTGCTGATCACAATGACTACGATCGGCAGCCATTGCGCAGATCCCGACGCGCCCTGCAGCATGAACCATTTGCCCAGGAAGCCTGCTGTCGGCGGCAGTCCTATCATGGCCAATGCGCCGATCGTGAACGCGGCCATGGTCCACGGCATTTTATGTCCTATGCCGGCCAACTCGCTGATCTCGGTCTTGTGTGCGGCAGTGTAGATTGAACCAGCCGCAAAAAAGAGAGTGATCTTCGCACACGCATGCGCGGCTATGTGCATTGCCGCGCCCACCAGGGAAAGCGGCGTCAATATCGCCGCGCCCAGCACGACATATGACAGCTGCGAGACGGTTGAATAGGCCAGCCGCTTCTTCAGGTTGTCCTGGCGTAGCGCTATCAGTGAGGCAACGATGATGGTGAAACTCGCCACCCACACGAACCAGTCCGTGGTACCCGATTGGCGCAACGTATCGATGCCGAAGATGTAGACGACAACCTTCACGATGGTGAATACGCCGGCCTTGACGACGGCCACCGCGTGCAGCAGTGCACTGACCGGCGTGGGCGCAACCATCGCGGCAGGCAGCCAGAAGTGCACTGGCATTACGGCGGCCTTGCCGATGCCGAAAACAAATAGCGCTAGCAGCCCGCTGAGCATGACCGGGGTTAACTTGCCATCCAGGATGCCGCCCGGGGTAAAGTCCGCAGTGCCTGCAACGGCTGAGGTGATAATGATGGCTGGGAGCAGCAACACCATTGAGGTGCCGATAAGCAACAAGAGATACGTGCGCCCGGACTTGCGCGCTTCGTCAGTGCCCTTGTGTGTGACCAGCGGATACGTGGACAGCGTTAGGACTTCATAGGCCAGGAACAGGGTTATCAGATTGGCCGAGAACGCAATGGCGATGGCGCTGGCAATCGCAACCGCAAAACACACGTAGAAGCTCGTCTGGCGAGGCTCATTGTTGCCCCGCATGTATCCGATCGAATAGATCGAATTGACGATCCAGAGCGTTGAGGCCACCAATCCGTAGATCATGCCCAACGGCTCGACCTTCAAGGCGATCGACAGGCCGGGCACGATTTCGGGCCCGGCAAGTTCAGGCCGGGCGCCTGCCATGACGGGGCCGTAAAGGCTCCAGACAACCGAAGCCAGCAGGCCCGCAGTTATAAGCGTAACGGTTTCGCGCAGGTTGGGCTGGCGATGGAACAGCGGGATGAGCAGCGCGCCAACCAACGGAATGACGAGCGCAGCAATCAGCAGTGTTTCGGGCGTGGCATCATACATTATGGAGTCCCCCCGAGCCCGAGAAGAAAGCTGGCGATGCTTTGCGCTGTTCCGCCCGTCAGGCGCGTGTCAAAGCCGAGGTAGATCGTTGCTGCTGCGAGTATGACGAGTGGCGCCAGCATCGAAGCTGGTGGCTCATTCGCATTTGCGATTTCAGGAGCCGGTTCACGGAAATAGGCGATCTCAACAAACCGGCCGATGTAGATGACAGCGAGCAGGCTTGACAGGACGATCATGAACACCAGCCACGTCCAGCCGTGGTCGATTGCACCCATGGCAAGATACCATTTCGAAATGAAACCCGCGGTGCCTGGGACGCCTATCAGGCCAAGGCCCGCAACGACAAAGGCCGCTGTCGTGACCGGCATCTTGCGGCCGATGCCAGCAAGGCTGGACATTTGTCCAAGGCCGGTCCTGTAGGCCATCGCCCCCAAGGCAAAAAATAGCGCCGTCTTCATGATGGCGTGATTGAACATGTGTACCAAACCGCCCGCCAGCCCCATCTTGTTGGCAAGGGCAAGACCCAGCGTGATGTAGCCGATCTGTGCAACAGACGAGTAGGCCAGCATCCGTTTGGCGTTCTCTTCGAATATTGCCGTTATGGAGGCAAGGAACATGGCCGCCAGCGACAACGCTATGATCACTTCAGCAATCGGCAGCTCCTTCAAGGGCACCGCGACTGCAAAGACCGAGAAATAAATGCGCGCCAGCAGGTATATGGCAGCCTTGGTCGCAGTTCCCGCCAGGAAAGCCGTGGCAAACGATGGTGCGTAGGCATAGGCATTGGGCAACCACACATGCAGCGGGAAAAGTGCAAGCTTCAGTGAGATGCCGACTGTCATGAAGGCCAGCGCGGCCAGGATCGGCTTGTTATGCGTTGCCATGGCAGGGCCGAGTTTGGTCGCCAGGTCAGCGAAGTTCAACGTGCCGGTCACCACGTAGAGCAGACCAACGCCGATGATGTAGAACGTCGCGCCGATGGTACCCATGATGAGGTACTGGTAGGCGGACAACAGTGCGCGACGGTGCCGGCCAAGCGCGATCAACGTATACGTGGCCAGCGAGGAAACCTCCAGGAACACGAATGCGTTGAAGGCATCACCTGTAATCACGATCCCAAGCAGGCCCGCCAGGCACAAAAGGTACATGGTGTAGAACCATGGCTGCTTGTGTGAATCGATTTCGGTGGCAACACTTTTGCGCGCGTAGGGAATTGAGATCAACCCGATGATCGAGATCAGCAAAAGCACGTAGGCATTCAGCACATCGACGCGATACTCGATGCCCCAAGGTGCGGCCCACGATCCCATGACGTACGAAATCGGCTGGCCGGTTTCCAGAACGGTCATCAGCAGGCCGGCCGATATGAACGGCGCAATGGCACTGGCGATTGCCGCAATGGCCCATGCCGTGATCCCTCGGCGTGTGAATGCCGTCAGGACTGCGCCAAACAGCGGCACCAGGATTTGCAGAATTGGAAGGTGTTCTTGAAGGCCGCTCATTGATCCTCGTCCTGCTCGAAGATCTCATCTTCGTCGACGCTGCCGTATTCCTCGGAAATGCGCACCACCAGAGCCAGACCAACGGCAAGCGTGGCGACACCGACGACGATAGCCGTCAGGATCAGAACGTGCGGCAATGGGTTGGAGTAGACCTGATAGGCCT
Organism: Hyphomicrobiaceae bacterium; assembly: GCA_047972825.1. GTDB lineage: Bacteria > Pseudomonadota > Alphaproteobacteria > Rhizobiales > Hyphomicrobiaceae > JAEUMD01. Next base: position 13,357 of record JBKEAX010000508.1, read on the forward strand.
TGTCGTAGATCGGCGGTGTACCGTCGAGGATCTTTCCTGGGGCTAGATAGAGTAGGTAGACCGATGTCTGGAAAAGGCTCAGTCCGATGAGCTTCTTGATCATGTTGCCACGGGCGATAACGATGTAGAGCCCGGACACCATGAGGAATATTGTGATGTAGTAGTTATAATGATCGGCGAGACTCAACCAGTCCATCATCGGCTCCCACGGTCTGCAAAGGAGTAGAAGATCGCAAGCATGGTGCTCGCCACGGTGGTTATCACGCCGGATTCCACCAGTAGGATCCCCCACTCGTGAGCGTGCGTGAAGTCGTGCGCGTAAACGCCATAATCCAGGTAGCGTCCTTTGCCCAGGATCATGGCGGGTAGCCCGGCAGCGGCATAAATGAGCACGCCTAAGGGCACCAGCCGCTCAACGACACCTGGCGGCGCGACGCGCTTGGCAGCATCCAGGCCAAAAACTATGGCGTAGAGGATGATGCTTGCTGCGATGATGACACCGGCCTGGAAACCGCCGCCTGGGCCATAGTCACCATGGAAGTGAACGTAGAACGCAAAGATCAGGAGGAAGGGTAGGACCAGTTTTGTCACTACCCTCAAAATGAGGTCGAGTTTCACGCGTTGCTCTCCCCATTCTTGCGCTTTTCATCGCTGGACCTGGATCTCTTCCGCCGGCTCCTCAAAAGCAGCATGACGCCGATACCACCGGTAAAAATCACCGTGGTTTCACCAAGCGTATCGTAGCCGCGATAATCGGCCAGCACGCCGGTGACCATGTTCGGCGGCATCTTATGTTCGACGGCATCCTGGATATATTTCGGCGCGGTATTCTGGTGCATTGGCGAATTGGCAACTCCGAACCGCGGGAGTTCCGAGGTGCCCCAGATAAGCGCAAGTGCCGTGACGGCGGCTACAAAAAGCGGCAAAAGAGCTGCATGTATTGGAGGATATTCGCGCGATCCCGTCAGATGCAGCGTGGCAAGCAGGATGACGGTGGAAATGCCCGCGCCGACGGAGGCTTCTGTCATGGCAACGTCGACAGCATCGAGAACCATCATGACGCTGGCAATCAGGAAGCTATAGATGCCGGCCAATATGACGACCCCGAACAGGTTTCTCTGCCGCACGATAGCAATCGTGATAGCTGCAAGAAGTGTCAGCAGCACGCCCTGGATGAATGTGATCATCACGGCTTCTCCGGGTTGGCGGATTCATCACCGGTGGTGTTTGTTGGCCGCACTCCGTCTCCGCGGCGGTCATCGGCAAGCTGAGGCTCGATATCCGCTGATAGGGCAGCTTGCGCGAGCGCGTGGGAAACGACCGGGCTGACAAAGAAGAACAACAGCAAAATGAACAACAGCTTCAACACGACAAACACGGAGGGAGCCTGCAGAATAAGGCCAGCAACAAGGAAACCGACGCCAGTACTATCAATCACGGAAGCAGCATGCATGCGCGAAAACAGGTCAGGCATTCGCATGACCCCGATCGCACCGACGACGATGAAGAATGAGCCCAGCAGGATTAAAACCCAGCTTGCGAGGTTGACGATTACTTCCATTATGGTTGGCCCTCTTCGTCGTCATGCGCAAGGTCGCCGTAGCGGAAGTATTTGAGTACGGCGAGGGTGCCGATGATGTTCAATAGGCAGTATGTCAGCGCAATATCGAGCCATTCAGGCCGGCCGGTCAGGAAGCCGAGCACAGCCAGCAGTAAAATCGCCAGTGTTCCCACAGTGTTGCCGGCCAGTACCCGGTCGAACACGGTAGGGCCAAAGATGGCGCGCGAAACAGCAAGTGCTAGCGAAAAAAGCACGGCGATGGTTGCCACCACGAACATCATTTCGCGCCTTCCTCAAATTCGCTTACCCGCTTGTCCATCCCGCCACCTTCCAGATCGTTGGCCCCGTCTCTTGTTATTGCATGCACGGTGAACTCATCGCCGCGCACCAAAACCGTAATAGTGCCCGGTGTAAGCGTGATGGAGTTTGCATAGGTCGCAAGCCCGACGTTGCTGCGCTGGCCGGCACGAATGACGGTCATCGTCGGGGAAATCGGCAATGCAGGATTGATGATCAGCTTGGTGACAGACCAGGCAGATTTGATGATTTCGACAATTAGCCAAGGGAAATAGGTAAGGGCGGGCCGAAGGAATTGAACCGGATGGCCCTCAACGTCGAGCACCCCCATGCGCTGCGAAAGCCACACGACGAATAGCGTCGCCAACGCTCCAAGCGACGTCAGAAACAGAGTGTAGTGTCCAGAGAGGGCGAGCCAGAAGGCGAACAAGGAGATAGCCAAACTGAGTGCACGCATTATTCCCCCTACAAGCGGCAGCTTCAGGGGCACAGGGAAATATCCGTGCCCAATGCTGCTCTCTCGCAACTGTTCAGGCCCGCAAGGAGCATGCAGTCATCAATGACTGAAGCTGGCCGGGGCTGGCGTCTTCAATTTTGGCCCAAACGGCGTGCGTTGACCAGTTATTCTAACTTACCAATCACTTAGGGATTGACATGCGGAACTCAAGAGTGTGCATGCCAAACACCAGTAATTCTTTTACATGCCGACCCGGCATTGAGTGAGTTTTAGGCGACAGAAGCGCCAAACGCAAGCCCTGGTATACCAGAGAATGTTATCGCTGCTCACGAGCGCGTCTGACTTTGGGGCCACGGCAATAATCTCCTGGCCGCACAAGTCACACCACAGCCCACACATACTACGGCAAAGAGGCAGACGACATCCTCATCGTTATTGGCCGAGGTTATTTGGTCGAGCGTGTCTGTTGTGGACATCGGTCCGAATGTTCCCGATGTTCCCGTGTCCAAATTTCAGTCAGCCCCGCGAGGCCAGCCTCTAGGTCACTCTCGAAATTTTGAGCACGCTGCACAACGTACAATGTAGCGCTTAGGCCATTGCATCTACATTATCATCTCTCAGGGATTAAAGTTTTGATCGCGAAAGCGGATGCGCTCGTCGCTCTGCCGTGTCATTAAGAATGTAAAGCGGATCCTTCTGACCCAATCGAGTGGTGGTAATAATGCGTTTTGTAACGTCGGCGCTTGTTTGCGCCGCAGGGGTAGTTCTTTCTTCGGGTTTCGTGATCGCGCCGGCGGTAGCGGAACGGGTATGGACCGACGATATTTCGGTTGGCCGTCACTACGTAAAGCCGCCATTGCCGAGCCGTCCGTTTGCTGGGGAGCAGCGAGTGGCCGCGCTTGGCCAAGTGGCAGTTCCCTCCCTTGCACCGCTGACAGTTGCGCCGTTGCGTATTGCGCTGTTGCAGGAAATCACACAGCTGAAAACCCAAGCAGAGAACGTGCGCGAACTTGAATTGCTGGATTCGCTAGGTGACCTTTATGGCGGTGACATAGCTGGCCCGTTCTGGGTTGATGGCGACGGGTTCAAGCCACAGGCCCGCACAGTGGCGGCCCAGATGCTGCGCGCTGATGAGTACGCGCTTAATCCAGCAGAGTTCAATATCCCAGACATGGAGATTGATAGCGACACACAAAGTGTCGCCCTTGGCGAACTTAGAATGTCGTTGGCGGTAATGGCATATGCGCGAAGTGCATTCGGTTTGAACTATGAGCCTAACGACATCTCGCTGTGGCTCGATAACAAGCCGGAAATGCCCAGGGCTGGCGATTTGTTGCCACGCCTTGCGAACGCCGATGAACCCGAGCAGGTCCTCAAGTCTCTTCACCCGCAATCCCCTCAGTTTGAAAAGCTGAGACAGGCATATTTGGTGGCGATCGGGAAAAGGCAGCCTGAGCCGGTTGCAATGCCGCCGAAAATTCCAGACGGACCGAGTTTGAAAGTGGGTGATAGCGATCCTCAGGTCGCTATGGTGCGCGAGCGGCTCGGCGTGCCGGCTGAAGGTGTGGCTGCGACGTACTTTGATCGCGCGCTGGGTAATGAGATCCGCAATTACCTCCGCCGGAACGGTAAGCGGCGCAAGCGCGAAATCAACGACACGCTTCGTGCTTTGCTGAATGCGCCGCCCAAGCCCGCTAGGATGCCTGATCTGAAAACCATTGAGGCGAATATGTTGCGCTGGCGCTGGCTCCCGCGCGATCTTGGCGACACTTATGTTTGGAACAATATTCCTGAATACATGACGCGCTTGGTCAAGAGCGGCAATGTCGTCCACAAGGAACGCATTATTGTCGGCAAGCCGTCTCAGCAGACACCGGTATTCTCCGATACGATGGATCACATGGTGTTCAAGCCACAATGGGGTGTGCCCAACTCGATCAAGATCACCGATCTTTTGCCACGTCTGAGAGGCGGTGATTATTCTGTCCTGTCCCGGCGCAACATGAAAATCGTCAAGAACGGCCGCACAATAAATCCTGGCAGCATCCGTTGGTCAAAGACCGATATCCGCTACCTCAGCATTGTACAAAGCCCAAGCGCCTGGAATCCGCTGGGGCAAATGAAGTTCATGTTTCCAAACAAGCACTCGGTCTACATGCACGATACCAACAACCG
>JBKEAX010000547.1:0-3323 GCA_047972825.1 Hyphomicrobiaceae bacterium
TCCCGGCTGAGCCAAAACGCCGCGCAATATAGTCTTCCACAATTTGTTTGAACTCTGCGGCAATATTTGGCCCGCGCAAGGTCATTGCCTTCTTGCCATCGATAAAAACGGGGGCGGCGGGCTGCTCCCCTGTTCCGGGCAGCGAAATGCCAATATCGGCATGCTTGGACTCGCCGGGACCGTTGACGATGCAGCCCATGACCGCAAAATTCAGCGTTTCGACACCGGGGTAGTGCCGCCGCCATTCAGGCATGCGTTCCCGGATCATCGTTTCAACGTCGCGCGCCAGTTCCTGGAAGACCGTCGATGTGGTTCTCCCACAGCCTGGACAGGCCGCAACGATCGGCACAAACGAACGCAAGCCCATCGTTTGAAGGATTTCCTGCGCCACCTTGACTTCAAGTGTCCTGTCCCCGCCAGGTTCAGGGGTCAACGAAACGCGGATGGTGTCGCCAATGCCGTGTTGCAGCAGAACGGACATCGCAGCCGTTGAAGCGACGATGCCCTTTGAACCCATGCCTGCTTCGGTAAGCCCCAGGTGCAGCGCGTAGGAGCAGCGGCGCGCGAGCATGGAATAAACGCTGATCAGATCCTGCACCGCTGACACTTTTGCAGATATGACGACCTTGTCGGCGCCAAGCCCTAGGGCCTCTGCCCGCTCAGCCGATATCAGCGCCGACTGAACGATTGCCTCGTGCATGACGTCGCGTGCGTCCTTGGGTTCGGCAGAACTCGCGTTCTCGTCCATCAGATGCGTCAACAGTTCCTGATCGAGCGAACCCCAATTGACACCGATGCGAACCGGCTTGTCGTATTTCAGCGCTAGCTCGATGATGTCACCGAACTGGCGGTCTCTCTTGGCCTTGAAGCCGACGTTACCCGGATTAATGCGGTACTTGTCGAGCGCTTCAGCGGTGGCGGGGTTTTCAGCAAGCAGCTTGTGGCCGATGTAGTGGAAGTCACCAACGAGCGGGACCGCGACGCCCTGGGCGCGCAACTTCTCGACGATGTGCGGCACCGCCTTGGCGGCCTCGTCGCGATCTACCGTAATACGCACCAGTTCTGAACCTGACCGCGCCAAAGCCGCGACCTGTTTAACGGTTGCAGCAATGTCTGCCGTATCGGTATTGGTCATCGACTGGACGACGACTGGGTGATCGCCACCCATGACGACATCACCTATCCGCACAGAAGTTGCACGCCGACGCGGCGCGAGGCGTGAGGGATACTGTCCGCTTATCTCAACTGGCTTGGTCACTATGCCGTTGTCCAAACGCAGGATCTACCTGCCGGTTGCCAAAATCACTCACCGTGCAATACCCCAACCTTGCCCGTCATGCCAGCCGCGCTGCCCAAGGCCGCCAAGCTTCATAGGTTTCATAGGTCTTTGTCCATTGCACGGGCCCATAGTAGTGAACATAGTGCCGCCAGAGCCAACACGAGCACAATGGCGGGGCCGCCAGGTGCGTCGCTGTGCGCAGAGAACCACAGGCCGGTCAAAACACCCGCCGAACCCACGCCCGCCGATAGCATGACCATCTGCTCAGGCGTGCGAGCGAAAGGGCGCGCGGCGGCGGCGGGCACAATCAAGAATGCAATAACCAGCAGGATACCGAGAATCTTGATTGCTATGGCGATCAGCACGGCCAAAAGCAGCATGAACACCGCCTTGATCCGCTGGCCTGGAACCCCCTCGGCGAGCGCCAGTTCCTCGTGCACGGCAAGGCGCAACATCGGCTGCCATATCAACGCAACGACGGCCACGACGAACGCGCCGCCGCCATAGATCCAGATGAGATCGGTGTAGGTCACGGCAAAGATATCGCCGAACAGAAACCCCAGCAAATCGACCGAAGTTCCGGCCACCAACGCGGTCGCGATAATGCCAGCGGACAACGAACCGTGATGCAGCAGCCCGAGTATGGAATCGAGCGGTAGCACCCGCTGACGCGATAACAGCAAAATCAGCAAGGCGACGAACATGGCGACCACCAATACAGAAATGGTCATTCCAGAACCCAAGGCTACCGAAAGCGCCACGCCAAGCAGGCTTGCCTGGGCCATGGTCTCGCCGAAATAGGCCATGCGCTGCCAGACCACGAGCGATCCCAGCGGGGCTGCAACCAGCGCCAGGCCCAATGCGGCCGCAAGGGCGCGCAGGAAGAACGGCTCAAGCATATCAGCTGTCTCCCTTGCCCGACTTGTGCTCCGGCTCATCGGTAAGCGGTCGCCCGGCCAGATCGTGTGCATGATCGTGGTGGTGTTCATAAAGTGCGAAGGCGCGTGCTGCCTCGGCACCGAACAGCCTGACGTATTCGGGATGCTTGGCGACCGCCGTCGGCACGCCTGAGCAACACACATGCTGGTTGATGCACAGCACGCGGTCGCTTGCCGCCATAACCACGTGCAGGTCATGGCTGACCAGAAGCACGCCGAAGCCGCGCTCGTTCCGCAATCGTCCGATCAACGTGTAAAGTTCCGCTTCACCGGTGGCGTCAACACCGCGCACCGGCTCGTCAAGCACAAGAAGGTTGGGCTGCCGCAGCAGCGCCCGCGCCAGTACGACCCGCTGGCCCTCACCGCCCGAAAGCCGCGCAAGTTGCCGGTCCATAACGTGTTCGGCGCCGACCGAGCGAAGCCCCGCAAGGATTTCAGCTTGCCCGACATTGAGGCCGAGCGAAAGGAACCGGGCAACGGTCATCGGCAGAGCGCGGTCGATATCTATGCGTTGGGGGACATAACCGATACGCAGATTGCCGGCACGAAACATCTCTCCAGTGTCAGCGCGTTCCAGCCCGAGTAACAACCGAACAAAGGTTGTCTTGCCCGCGCCGTTTGGGCCGATCAGCGTCACGATCTCGCCAGCGTAGAGATCAATATCAACGGAATCGAGGATGGGCCGCCCACCGCGCGCCAAAGACAACCCGCGCGCGGAGATCAATGCGCTACGGTCCAATTCCCGAACCGGGTTGTGATCATGTCCGCACGCTAAGCCAAGGCCGTGGTTATGACCATGCCCACAGACATGATCGGCGCCAGCACTGTCCTGCCGGTTCATTTTACCGGCTCTCCGCTCTTGGATGATTTTGCGGCGCACCGAGCACAGACGCCAGAAACCTCAACGAATTTCACCTTGGCTTGGAAGCCGTGTTGGCGTGCTACCTCGTTGATGCCGTCGAAGATCCCTTGCGCCTCAGCCTCGATAACCGCCCCGCAGCGCTCGCAGGCTAGGAATATAGGACGGCCTTCCTTGCCATGCTCATGCCGGCGGCAGGCAAAATAGGCATTCTTGCTTTCCAGCCTATGGATGACGCCAGCGTCGA
>JBKEAX010000249.1:0-2059 GCA_047972825.1 Hyphomicrobiaceae bacterium
ATAGCGTCACTGACGGCACGGCGTGCCGCGCGCGTGTAATCGCGTCCGTGAACGTCCACGCCCATTCCCATCTCGGTGATGAAACGTTCAATTGCCATGCTCGGTTTTCCTCCTCACGGTTTCAGCCTTCTATAATCAGGATCAGTCAGAACTTTGCGCAGGGCCAAGGCAAAAACCAGTCATTGCCTGCAGTATGAACCAGTGATCTTCGAAGAAATCACGCGGATCAAGATCGCCAATCCGATGCCATTGCGCACTGGCGGCATCGTCACCACCTTTCACGTCGAACAAAGTGTCGCCATGGGGGCAGCGGAATAGATACGCATGGGTTATCGTTCGCCCGCGCGCTGAGCGGTCAGGCGCATCGAACACCTGCGTCTTGGCGTTATCGATGAAGGACACCAGAACCTCTGGCGCAATTGGGCCGTTGGCATCGGCGATGTTGGTCTCTTCTTTTAATTCACGAATGGCTGCATCGCGCAGCGGTTCCGACACGTCAACAAAGCCGCCAGGAAGAGCGAGCAAGCCACGGCCAGGCTGGCCGCGGCGGCGAACCAGCAATACATGGCCAGCCTGCTCGACGACACAATCGACGGTGACAAACGTGGGTGGATAGGGTGCAGCAGCCCAACTTTTCTTGAAGCCGGCGATGTATTTGGCTTCCTCGACCAGTGACGCGAACTCCCGCGTCTGGCTGAAACTCGCAAGCAGCTTTATCACCTCGGGCGGGCAAGCCTTGCGTGGCAGCATAGGCTTGGGACGAATAAACCTACTGCAGATATGCTTCGCATCGAACCTGCCAGCAGGCTGTTTAACCTCGACAACATTCCAATCGGGAAAGAACCCGAGACATCGGACCTGCGTATCACTGCCGCAATTGACGAAGCCCTTGCGCACGTTGTCTTTGGCACCGGAGGCAGATGACGGGAGCTTGGCAGCGTCACGCATCGCTGCATCAATGGCGCGCTGAATTGCAGCGACCTGTGCGGTTTCGTTGTAATCGTAATCATCAACCGGCCTGATCATCAGTTGGCCAGACGCCGCTGCCTCGGAAAACACGGCGCGGATCATGTTGGCGCGTTCTTCGTAGGTGAATGGGTTTCTGAGCGACCGGGAGACGTTTGGCGACCCAACAAGAATGATCGCATGCCGTGCTTTATCCAGCATGGCCTGAATGACGTGCCGGTGACCGATATGAAATGGCTGAAAGCGGCCAATACAGACCAGATAATCGTAGGTCATGCCGGTCCGCCCCTCACGCATGCGGTCACCAACCGCAATGTGTCAATAGAACAAGACCACAGCAAGAAACACACCCGCCATGCCAACACGATAGAAGTTGCCTTCATTCGCGCGCATCCATTGCAAAATGCGAACGGGCAACTCGAACCAGGATATTTGCGATAACAGCGCCAGGACAGCGCCAATGGCGATGCCAAGTGCCAGCGAGCGCCCATGCAAGGTTTCGCCTTCGGGCACGATGCGAGGAAACCAGCTTGTGGCGTCTTGCAGCCAACTGCGCGCGTCAATTGCATTGGTGTCCACGGCCATGTCAGGTGCACCGCCCCAAGCCAGCGCAAGCGCTATTGCAATTCCAGCAGTTCCGATAAACCAGCGCCCCATGCTGCACCTCCGCCCGTGTCGCACGCCCCCAAGGCTTAACACTTCGTTACGTAATCCAATGATTTTAGCGTTGGAGACTCAACATCCCGTTAACCCGAGCAGGGTGTCGCGCCAGACATTTATCGGATACGCACGTCAGCCTGACAAACATGCGTTGCGCTGCAAAACTGAATTGCGTTGACAGTGCATCGATCAAGGCGCACACTTTCAACAGTTCCTTCATTTGGAGGTCTAAGAAAATGTCTCCGCCGGGTCGATAAAAGCTGCCTTAGAGGTTGTTCTCGACAAGAGCGCCGCTAACGGTAGCGAGATTTGAAAAGCTGAAAACTTAGCGTTGTTCGTTTCCGCCTTGGGACCGTTTCAGTGGTTTGAGGTTACGCGATAGCGTGCAGCCAGAAGATGATGTTTGGACCAAGTCAGGAACACATCTTTGACG
>JBKEAX010000252.1:0-8764 GCA_047972825.1 Hyphomicrobiaceae bacterium
GGAATAGGCATGCGGCGCGATGCCGCTACCAAGCCGTTTCCATAGATTATGTAAGAGTGGAAGCGGTTTTTGAACGCGTTCACTTTTCACGGAATCGCGCACGAGTTTCACATGATCGCGAGAATATGAGTGTCCCGCTTCCGCTTCCAGGGTTCACGCCGTGCATCAATTATAGACGCCCGCAACGATGTGATGGGCTCAGGGCAGTTACCCTTTCTTCGCCGCCTTTTTCATTTGCGGACCGGGCGCTGCTGCGGAGGTTCCCTCCGCAAGGCGGGCAAGCGATGCGGCAAGTCCGGGAGGCAGCGTTGAAAAATCAATCTGCCCACCATGACCCTCCTGGCTATCGACGACCTTCGGGGCCGCTCCTTGTCGTCCAGCATTTCCCGGACCCAACGCAGCACCGCGGTCAACCGGCGTGGGATTGCCATTTCGGCTCATTCCGTTCCCATTTCCTCCACCGTTAGCAGCCAGCTGTGTTGGCCTTGCTGAGTTCATGGGAGTGGGAGGTGTTGGCTGATGTGTGGCGCGCGCGCGCGCCGAAACAGGCGATGACTTTTGGGCCGGCTGAATGGGAGGGCCAGCATTGAGCGGTGGCGGGCTGGCATTTTTCCCTGGGGCATTTCGGCCAGCCATTGGAGCGCGACCATCCGCGGCAGGTGGCAGCGTCCTTGCTTGCCGCCCTCCCGTTTGAGAATTGCGATCCTCGATATTTGATGATTGCGCCTGCCCTATACCGTTACCCGGCGAAGCCCGCGATACAGGCACATTTGCCCCCGCCTTCTGATCCACGGCGCCCACCGGCTTGGCCACGGCACCCGGATTTTGCACAACTCCATTTCCTGAATGGCTCCTCGGCGGTTGCGGAGGGACCGGCGGCCGAGCTCCCGAGGCGACAGCCGCTACAGCAGGTTTTGGCTGCAATGGTGGTGAGTTCTTCTGCTGTGCAGGGGTGGTTTGCGGGGGAGCAGGTCGCCGGCCCGCAGGTGCCAGACCTGCTCCATTGCGTGCCGGCGAAGGAGGAGGCTTGGCCCCTGCCGCCCCGGCCGTTTGAGAGGGTCGCTGCTGGCGTGAGCGAACCGTACTTTGAGGCAACGCTTCAGGTCGTCCGCGAGGCCGTCCCGACTGGGCGCCGCCGACAGCACCTGCCATCACCGCGGCACCTGGCTTTCCGGTACCTTCGCGGCTAGAGGCACTGGCATTGTCGGAAACACCACCATCAGCAGCCAACGGGGCTGTGGCATCAGGCCCTGTTTCAGAACTGTCTTTTTTCAGTTTCTTGCGATTGCGGCGCTGCTTGGTTTTAAAGAATCCATGCGTTTGCAGTTTGCGCTCTGACTTGCGGATAATGCGCAAAAGCTCGATGACATCTCGTTCCGACATCGGTTCGCCATAGAAATATCCCTGACCATATTCGCAACCGATTGAACGGAGGAATACGACATCCTCGGCATTCTCAATCCCTTCTGCGACGATGTCCTTGCCGAGTTCATGTGCCAGAGCCACCATGGCTCGCACGATTGCGGATGCCGCTTCTTCCCCGCCACCCGCTGCCTTGATGAGTTCCCGGTCCAGCTTGATCGTGTCGAACGGAAGGCGCTGCAAATAGGCAAGAGAAGAGTATCCGGTTCCGAAATCATCCAATGCCAGTTTCACACCGACATCTTGGATTTGCGTCAGGATCTCGATGGCATGCTCAGGATTTTCCATGGCGAGAGATTCGGTAATCTCTAGCCTAAGCGTACCTTTCGCCAGAGCAGACTTGCCGATGACATGACGCGTTTCCTGCACAAGCTGGGTCTTGAGCACCTGGCGGCTTGAAACGTTGACAGAGACGAAAAGCTCGTCCTCCAGTCGCGGCAATTCCTTCTGCCACACTGCAGCGGCTGCCGCCGCTGCATTCAGAACACGCGAGCCAAGCGCAACGATAAGATCGCTCTCCTCGGCGATCGAGATGAAAGAACCAGGCGAAATAAGCCCGAGCTTTGGATGTTCCAGCCGCGCTAGAGCCTCAAACCCTGCCAACTGCTCGGTCGGCAGATAGACAATTGGCTGGTAGAACACTTTGACCTGGTCTTTTTCCACGGCGCGCCGCAGTGTCGCCTCCATGAAGTCGCGCTCATTTGGCTCCCCGCGCATTTCCGGTCGAAAGATCTCGATCCGATCGATGCCCGAGCGCTTGGCACGGTACATTGCAATTTCTGCTTCCTTCAGAAGGTCGCCATGCTCTTTCTCACCGCCATCGAAGATTGCAATACCAAGCGAACCGGTCAGCACAACTTCCTGTCCTGCAATTCGCATCGGCGCCCTCAGGCTGAGGCGCACCCTTTCTGCCAGCCCCGCAAGCTCACGCGCGTCCTGCTGGTCAATGAACAAGATTGCAAATTGATCGCCGCTGATCCGTGCCAGTGTATCGTGGGGACCAATGTGGCGCTGCAGACGCCGCGCGACGTTGAGCAGCAAACTATCACCCACCCCGTACCCAAGCGAATCGTTGATCCGTTTGAACTTGTCGATATCGATGAAGAAAATCGTCGGACGAATCTTGTCTCCCGATCTGGCGCGTAGAACTGCGTTGGAGAGACGGTCATTGAGAAGCTCGCGGTTGGGCAACCCGGTCAACTTGCAATGCACCGCGTCCTTGAGCAAACGCTCCTTCGCCATCTTCGTTTCGGTGATGTCACGCATCAGACCAACGCAACGCACGGCCCGCCGATCACCCGATTCAACCGCGGCCGCCTCCAGCTCAAACCAACGATAGGAACCATCCATATGGCGCATGCGGAAATCGGAGCGGATCTTGCCACCGGCGCGTTCTTGCACCGACCACAGCGACAAACGAAACCGTTCACGGTCCGCTGCATGAATGTGCTGTAGAAATTCGTCGACCTTGATATTGGCGAACTCGCCCGGATTGAGACCAAGCGCCATTTCCACAATGTCACCGGTTTTGATTTCATCGCGCCGGCTCGACCATTCCCAAACGGCAGAGCGCGCGCCGTCGACGGCAATGGCCCGCAATTGACTATCCGTTGGCGCTAGGCCCGCCAGAGGCTCAAGCGACCGGAACGCAAACTGCGTCACCACGAAGCCGATCAAGAGAAGGATCAGGACAAGGCCGCCGATTAGCGCAGATACAAAAATGTCTCCTGACAACCGCCCCGTCAAAGTGACCCCTGCAAGGAATATCCAAACCAGGAACAAGATCCACGGCGGCAGAAGATGCATAGCCCTGTCCTGGCCGCGGATTGCCAGATAAAGCGTCGCCAATCCTCCAACGCCACCAATCAGCAGGAAAGAGAAGCGGGCGAAAGTTGCAGCCAGCCTGGGATCTATAGCCGCCACCGCAATTAAGGATAGTTGTGCGAGTATCCAAACCACAAGCAGCATGCGGATGAGGCCGTGCGTCAGCCCAAGCCTCAGGAAGGCATAAAGGAACATGACAAGACTGGCCGCCATCGCGCTTTCGGCTGCCGCCCGGTAGACCGCGTTGTCCTCCGGTTTCATATTGAATATTTTGTGGAAGAACCCGAAGTCGACACACAGGTAGGCCAGCACGCACCACGAGAACAGCGCGGCAGCCGGGAAAATCAATTTGTGATTGGCGGCAAATATGACGGTCAGGAATAGCGCCGTCAAAACCGATAACCCCAACATGATCCCGTTGAAGAGTTGCCGCTCGCGGAATCTGACTTCGTAGTTCAGTGGTTTCCACAGGTGTACGCGGGCAAATCGTTCCGAAGAAAGCTCTGCGGCGTAGGTGATCGTCTGACCTGCCTCCAGGGTCAGCGCAAAAATGTCAGCACGATCCGAATTGATCCGGCTAGGCACAAACCCGATTGATGGTGTCACCGCCTCTATGCGGCGGGCGTCAAGATCTGGCCAAACGATGCCGGATCCCGAAAGCGTATAGCGATCTGCCGTCAACCAAAGCTCAACCGCCTTGTCCGTTGGATTGGTGAGCGCAAAAACGATCCAGTTCGGGTTGGTCCCCGCGGTTGCAGCCTTGACCGACATGCGGCCGGAAACACCGTCACCACCAGCAACCGTATCCACGGTCAATGCATCGCCGCGCCCCTCATAAGCCTCTCCAAGTGTCGTGATTTCGATGTGGTCTGTTTCTGGCGTGACAGCAATCGGGGTCATCGCGGCGGCTGGCGCAGGTGCAAGTAGCGCTAGCATGAACAGCACCAAGACAGCAGCAAACCCGAAACCGCCCAACCTCACCCAATCAAGCCCGTTCGCCAGCCTCCTCCGCAATCCACGGCGGCAGGTTCCATGAGCGAATGCCCCGCCAGCATGGCGTGCCTGGCCCATGTCCACCCAGCGCTGAGCATTGAGCCCACTCATGCGTTCACCCCGACAGGCCTTTCAACGTCCTCGGCAAGCAACGCATGCGTGATGTGATCCTCCCAGTTGCCGCGGATTTTCAAATAACGGCGCGCCACGCCTTCGCGCTGGAAACCCATGTTCTCAAGCAACCGCAATGACGGCCCGTTTGACGGCATAACCGCAGCCTCGATTCGATGTAGGCGCAGGATATCGAACGCAAACGGAACGAGCGCCCTCAGAGCATCATACATGAGTCCCTGGCCAACGTAGGGCTGGCCGAGCCAATACCCCAAGGTTGCCGCCTGCGTGACGCCACGACGGACGTTTGTCAGCGTCACCCCGCCAATAACACTGGGTGCACGCCCCGTAGACTGTCGGCTGCTCCCGAAAAAAACAAGGAACGCATAGCCCATGTCATCGTTTGCCTCGCGCTGATAGTGGCGCACGCGCCGGCGAAACGATGCTCTGGTCAATTCATCAAGCGCCCATTCCGGCTCCCACGGCGCCAGATGCTCGCGGCTCAATGCGCGCAACTCAGCCCACGAAGGGTAATCCGACATTTGTGCCGCGCGCAGAACCACGTGCTTCCCGCGAATGATCGGGGAAGTATCGTAACCGGTACCTGATCTGAGAAGCGCCATCAAAGCTCCTCAAGTTGCTCAGCTGTCCGTCCTGGCCAGCTGTTGCGCAAGATGTTTGGCCTCAGTCCTCGAACGGCGGCCTGAACCAGCCACGACGATCGACGGTGGGCCGGCAAGCAATCGCCGTGAAAAGGCGGCGATATCGTCCACACCAACCTTATCGACGCCGGCCACAAGTTCTTCGGTCGGGATAAGCCGGTCATGCGCGATAAGATGGCGGGCCATCTGTTCAGCACGCATTGACGAACTTTCAAGTCCCATGAGCAGCCCAGCCTTGAGTTGTGCCTTGGCCCGGTTGACCTCAGCCTCGCCCGGGCCCGAACGCGCTACTTTCCCTAACTCTTTTACCACGACGTCGCTGAGCTCAGTCATCATATTGGCCCCTGTGGACGCGTGTATCGCGAATAACCCGGTATCCGCCAGTGCCCACGCAGAAGAATAGATCGAATAGCACAAACCGCGACGTTCCCTGACTTCCTGGAACAATCGCGACGACATACCCCCGCCCATCAACCCGGAAAATACTTGTACCGCATAAAACTCATCGGCGTGAAACGAAGGACCTTCAAACCCAAGTAGCAGATGGGATTGCTCAAACCGCCGCTCGAACGCACGCACTCCCCCTTCGTAATGCGAAGGCTCTTGTTCGCGCTCCAAACCTTGAGAGAGACCTCCGAATAGGGCTTCAACGTGGCGAACAAGATTATCGTGGTGGATAGCGCCCGCTGCCGAAACCACCATGCGTTCCGGGCCGTAATGCTGAGCCATGAAGGTCTTCAAGCGATCACTGGTGAAGCTTTTGACACTTTCCTGGGTGCCCAGAATAGCCCGGCCAACCGGCTGATCAGGAAATGCCGCCTCCTGCAACAGGTCGTAAGCGATATCGTCAGGACTGTCCTTGGTGGCGGCGATCTCCTGCAGAATGACCTCCCGTTCGCGCGCCAGTTCCTCCGCATCAAACACCGAGTTTTGGAGGATGTCGGCCAAAATATCCAACGCTAGGCCCTCGTCCCCCTTCAAAAGGCGCACAAAATAAGCCGTGCTGTCCAGGCTAGTTGCAGCATTGAGTTCGCCACCAATGTTCTCGATCTCTTCTGCAATCTGCTGGGCAGTCCGTTTGGCCGTTCCCTTGAACGCCATGTGCTCAAGCAGATGCGAGATACCGTTCTCGCTCTTTGTTTCATGGCGCGCGCCTGTCGCCACCCAGACACCTAGAGACAAGGTCTCAAGATGCTCCATTTGTTGAGAAACAATGCGCAGTCCGTTGGCAAGCGTCGTGATCTGCGGCGTCATGCCTGCCCCTCGCGAACAGCGCGGGCACGTTCTTTGACAAACGACTGGACTGCCGCCAGATCGTTGGCAACACGCTCGAAGCGCTCCGGATCGGTCATCAGGCTGGCAAGGCGCTTGGGTAGCGGCGGGCGTTCGCCTATAATTTCCTGCATTGCATCGGGGAACTTTGCGGGATGCGCAGTGGACAGGATAACCCGCGGCGTTTCGCGCCCCTTTCGCCGCGCCTTCCCGGCGGCTGCGTATCCACACGCCGTATGCGGGTCCATGATATAGGCGCTCTTTGCCTTCACATCGCGTATGGACTGCGCCACTTCCAATTCGCTCACCGACCCGGCTGAAAAATCAACCTGCATCTGTCTGGCAATGTCTGGTCCAACCTCAAACCGGCGCGATTGAACAAGCGACCCCATGACCCCGCGCACGTAGCCGTCGTCGCGCCCTGAAGCCTCGAACAGGTAGCGCTCGAAATTCGATGAAATCTGGATATCCATCGACGGTGAGCTGGTTGCAACCACGTCACGCATCTCGTAGATGCCGGTGCCATGCGTGCGCGGCAGTATATCGTTTTCATTTGAGGCAATGACGAGATCGGCTATGGGCAGCCCCATACGCCGCGCAACATGACCCGCGAAAATATCACCGAAGTTGCCGGTCGGCACTGAGAATGCCAAAGCGCGATGCGGCGAACCCAGCGCAGCAGCGGATGCAAAGTAATAGGTCACTTGCGCAACTATGCGCGCCCAGTTGATCGAGTTGACACCGGCCAGGTTTACGCGATCACGAAAGGCGTGATCATTGAACATCGCCTTCACCAGCGCCTGGCAGTCATCAAATGTTCCGTCGATGGCCACGGCATGCACGTTGTCCTCCCTCGGCGTCGTCATCATGCGGCGCTGCACGTCAGAGACACGACCGTCTGGAAACAGGATTATAACATCGCAACGCTTCGATCCGCGGAACGCTTCGATCGCCGCGCCGCCAGTGTCACCCGAAGTCGCACCAACGATCGTAACGCGCTCGCCCCTCTTTTCGAGCACATGATCCATCAGCCGCGCGAGCAGCTGCATGGCCACATCCTTGAACGCCAGCGTGGGGCCGTGGAAAAGTTCCAGAACGAAGGTGTCCGGCTCAATCTGTACCAGCGGTGTCACCGCGGCATGGTCGAAGGTGGCGTAAGCATCGCTCGCCATGCGCACAAGATCCTGCCGCGAAATTGCACCGCCTGCGAAGCGGTCGATGATCGCAACCGCAATCTGTGAAAACGGCAAGCCGGCAAACGCAGCAATCTCATCAGGCGTGAAGCTCGGCCAGGTCTCCGGCACGTAAAGTCCACCATCACGGGCAAGGCCAGCCAACAGCACGTCTTCAAATTCAAGCTTGGGCGCACGACCGCGGGAGGAGATATAACCAAGGGACGACAAGCGTTGAGCCTCACCTGTTCAGTGTTAAAGGGCAGGCAGAAGAGTGATGCGCCGTTGCCCACGATGAAAACCCGTCCAAGTTTGCAGAACCGTAAACGGGCGACACGTTGCTTCTCCTGGCATGTGCATCACGCTGAACCAACTCAGCGCGACATATTCCAGACTGACCGAACCGGCCAAAAGTGGCCTGCACATTACTGCCCAAGCTCACCGGTCACAAGCTGGCGAAGGTTCGATCTCTCGGATTTTACTGTAAAATCCTGGCACAGCACGCACACCAGAGTTGCATCTGCCGTCTTTGGACCTTCAGTTATGGCCGAAGCCCTTGGTCGCCAGGCAAGCGCTCAGTCGCGCCGCATCCGCACTCTCGGCCAGGCATAGACAGCAAACACACCGAGCAGGGTCAGCGCCAACCCGTACCACGTGAGCGCATACTCCAGGTGGCGATTGGATAAGTTGACATTGCCCAGTCCCGGCTGCGGGCCATCGCCACCACCGGTCGGTGTCTCCGCCTCCACAAAGAATGGTGCAACACCCTTGACCGCCTCCTCTGCCGTTCCCGAAGCACTTTCGTTAACCAACGTCCGCGCAACAGCCTTTCGCATGCCATCGAGGTCAAGTTCGTACCATTCGTTCTTGGCCGTGCTTTCAGGGTTCGAAAACGCGCCGACGTGGCCAGCGCGCACGCGCCCGACGAACGCGACCGCCTCTGTCGGATTGCCTCCCGCGCGTGCACGCGCTGCTTTCCTGCCGGCCGGTACGGTCCCCCGAATAATCAGTACCGTTTGCAGCGGATATCTCTGCGTGCCATCCTCAGCCGCTCTGGAAAGTTCAAGTGGTGTTATGACGCGCCATGCCGGACCCCGCTTCCCCGGGTTCCAGACGTGGAATTCATCATCATTGAGAAAGCGGCCCGCGATATTGACGCGACGAAACTCCAGCGCATCAGCGTCTATCCCGCCCTTATCCTGCTTCGCGTCCGCCAGGAGTTCGACCAGACTGACAGGTGGCGCCTTGGCTCGCGCCTCGACACGCGCGATCAGAGCTTCCTTCCAGGCAAGACGCTGCATCTGCCAG
>JBKEAX010000628.1:0-5157 GCA_047972825.1 Hyphomicrobiaceae bacterium
CCAGCGCCACGAACGGGGGCGAAAACAACAACGACTGCGGGTCCGCGATCTGCGCATGCCCGGAAAATACGAACGGCGCCCAGGCCGCGCTCTCGCCCCGCGCGAAACTTTGCGCCATGAATTGAATTTGCGGCAGGAACTGCGCTTTTGCATCCCAAGGTACGGTGACGCGCCCCGATATCCACGGCCACGCCAGAATTAACCAGCTGAGCGTGATAAGCAGCAGAACAGGCCCTATCCGCCAGGGCCCAATGATCTCGTGTTCGCGCTTTTCAAGGGATTCAATCACGCCAACTCCTTGCCCGCCGCATGTCTGACGAGGTGCAGGCGCAGGTCTATAGCACCTCCATCAATGTCGTGCATGCGCGCCATGTCGCGGTCAAGGTCCCTTGCGAATATCACGGAGCCCGATATAGACCTCGCGCTGACATGTCGACACAACCTGCAAACAGCCTACACGCCATTGAATGACCCAACGTCCCGACCTTTCAGGCCTGCCGCAAGCCTACGCGCAATGCTTGCGAGAGATCCATAACGCACCATCTGACCGACCCATGGTGGTCGCTCAGCTGGGCCAGTCGCTCGACGGGCGCATCGCCCTGCCGAGTGGTGAAAGCCGTTGGATCAACAAGTCCGCAGCTCTCGACCATCTGCACCGTCTGCGCGCGGTCGTCGACGCTGTCGTTATCGGTGTCGGTACGGCAGAGGCAGACGATCCAATGCTCAACGTCCGTCGGGTGGCAGGAAAAAGTCCCGTTCGTGTCGTTATAGACCCAACAGGCCGGCTCAACCCGAAGGCACGCCTTCTGAACGACGGTGGTACAGCTTGCTACGTCGTCACCCGGCAGGGTGTCATAGTGCCGCCCGGAGCGACAAGAATTGAAGTCGCTGCCACTGGTGACGGGAACGGATCAGATATCATATGCCCCGCGCAGATTGTCCAAGCGCTTTTCGCCTGCGGTCTGAAACGCATCTTGATCGAGGGCGGCGCCAGAACCGTTTCGCAGTTCATCGAAGCAGCGGCAGTCGACAGGCTTCACGTGTTGTTGGCGCCGTGTCTGCTTGGCGCTGGAACCACCGGAATGAACTTTGCGCCTCCTGCGGCACTGGCAAATGCACGCAGACCCAAAACGGTTATCCATGTCCTTGACGACGGCGATGTGCTATTTGACTGTGACATGAGGTCGTAACAGGGGAATGCAGCAATGCCAAAGCATGAACACGCCCCAGAAAACGCTCCCGTTGGACATGCCGGCCAGCCGCAGGTCGAAGTCTATAGCCCAACGGCACGGCGATTTCACTGGTACGTCGTAGCCCTTATCCTCGTGCAGTTCCCTCTTGGCTGGAGCATGACCTACCGTGGGGGGGAACTCAATATCTGGGACAGCCTCACCAACACGCTCTATTCATCGCACAAGCTGATAGGCATAATTATACTGCTTGTCGTGATATTGCGCCTGGGCTATCGCCTCGTGCATGGAGCACCCAAAGAGGAACCGACGCTTGAGACGTGGCATCGCCATGCCAGCGCCACCAACCATTGGGGCCTTTATGCACTCCTCGTTGTCGTGCCCGTGCTGGGTTGGCTGGGGGTTTCCTACTATCCCGCACTCGATATCTTCGGCTTGTTCAAGCTTCCAGGCCTAGTCGCTTCCAACAAAGAAATGGCAGAAGCCGTTTTCGGGTATCATGAATTTGCCGCAGCCGTGCTTCTGGCGTTGGTTGGCATCCACATTGCGGCCGCGCTCTATCATTACTTCATTCGCGGCGACAACGTCCTGGCGCGCATGATCCCGAGATTGATGCGATGAATACTAGAAGGTCAGGTCACGGGTAGAACCCACACCAATAGTTTTTGCGCTTATACCGGCATCGCCAGCGTGTCGGTATGTCCGACATGCGCGCCGGTTCGCGCCACCGCGCGCCATGCCGCAAGAGTCTTGTCATCAACCTGGCCCGTTTCACCCACCGCTTCGGCAAAACCAGTCGCCAGTTCCCGCACGAGCTTTGCATCTCCCGGCGCAGTGAGCTGCCAGGGGCTGTCGCCTTCCAGAACGCTGTAGCCGGATATCTTGAACTGGTCGGCCAGAAGTGCAGGCGCTGTTGGCCCCGCAGCCGGGCCAAGCCCTTTGTCCGTCACCTGGTGGCGGTTGAATGCGCTGGTCATCTGGTTGTCGGCTGGCCGCCGTGGTGTCCAGTGCTGGATGCCGTTATAGGTGAGCACGGTGTAGAAGACTGCACGCCGGGCGACAACGGCGCGCGTGAGTCGTTCGATAAATGCCGGTGACGCCAGGTCGAAAAAGGCAGCAGCCGTGACAAGGTCAGGGGATGCTCCAAACACTTCACTGAGTTCGTTGTTAAGGTCGAACTGGGCGAACCCCACATTAATGGTACGTCTATTCACTGTCAGGGTCAGTGCGCCGTCGTTATGTTGTTGGGCATGATCGGCCCAGGCTTGAAGCGCCAGGCGGGCGGCCGCAAGAAGTGCTGGGTCATGGTCGACCAGCGTCCAATTCTGTTGCCCAGGCAAAAGGTCTGCCATGGCTCTGAGGTTGGAGCCGCTACCGCAACCAAGATCAACAATGCTCACCGTGTCGCGCATGGCAAACCGCGCCGCCATTGCCTCCGCAACATCCCTGTTGCGCGAGCGGTGGTCGGCAGGTTCGCGCAGAGCCAGCCAATCGGGGTTGAATCCACTCACGTTGAATTGCCCATCATGTGCGAATACCAACCAGACTTGCAGCAACGCGCCTGGCTGTTTCGTTCCAGGTGGGTAGTGTGCGGCCGGTCTCCCATGAGGCTTTGCGCAAGGCGCGTCTGAGTTTGTTGTCCGCAAGTACTGTCGCCATCGCGCGTGCTAGTGCAGCAGGATCGCCAGGAGGCACCTTGATGGCTGCTGCATCGGGAACCGTTTCTGCTGCCGCTCCTCCGGTGGTGCAGACAATCGCAAGGCCGCGCGCCATGGCTTCGGCCAGAACCATGCCGTAGCCTTCATAAAGTGACGGCAACACAAACAAGTCTGTTGCCTCATAAAAACGGTCCAGCGTTGCCGGAACCACCGTGCCGGCAAGGGTAATGCGGTCCTGCAGCCCAGCCGCATTGATCTGGGCCTTCAGCTTCTCGACTGTGGCGGGGGCACGGTCCAACGCTCCGGCAATCGTCAGTCTCCAGCCCGAGTCATCAAGCATGGCCAGCGCTTCGACCAGTACGTCGAAACCCTTGCGTGGCGAAACGGCACCAACGGATAGCAACTGCATGGGCATGCCGGTGCCAGTGGCGCGTGGTGCAGGATCGGTGCCGGGCTCAGCAACGGTTATAACCGCATCGGGCACGTTGAAATCCGACGTCAAAGTGCGCCGTGTCAGTTCGGAAGTGACGAGCACATGCCGGGCAAGCCCAAGCGCCTCAGTTTCGGAAGCCTTGAGTGCGCTCCGCCGTTCTTCACTCAGCCCTGCCTCAAGCGAGAGCGGATGGTGCACGAGCGCAATGATGCTCCGATCCAGCCTGGCGATGAGCTGGGCCGGCAGGGCTCCAAAGGCGAGACCGTCGATCAGAAGCCGCGCATCCTCGGGCGTTGACGTCAGTAGCCGTTCGGTTGTTTTCAGATCGTCGTCAGTGGGATGGGGAAAACCTCTTGGAAGCTCTACGTGATGCGCTTCGATGCCGTAGGACGGCAGCAGTTCCATGAGCCGACGGTCATAGGCATACCCGCCCGTCGGGGACTCAAGGTCGCCGGGAATGGCAAATATAACCTTGACGAGAGAATCAGGCACTTACAGGCCCCTCGAACCAGGCACGCGCAAGATCGGTCTCGCTCAGCGTGACGCGGATTTTAGCCAGGCCCCGGCCATCTTCGCCAAGTGCGCCTGCTCTGGCTGCTTCAGACATCTTATCGAAAATGTGGCGCGCAAGAAATTCTGTCGTTGTCAGGCGCCCCTTGAAGGCTTCGATCTCATCGAGGTTCTGGTAGGCAAGCGGTTTCAGCGTTTTGTTCAACACGTCGAGTGCTGCGCCAATATCAACGACGACATTTTTGCTTGTCAGTTCATCGCGCATGAAAGCCACATCGACGACAAATGTCGCACCGTGCATGTTCTGGGCGGGCCCGAAGAAAGGGTCGGGGAGAGAATGAGCGATCATGATTCGATCGCGAACTTCGACGGCATACATTCCAAAAAAGTCTCCAAGGGCAATTTACGGGGCGCGTCAGCCTGCTGGCAGGCGCCGCGCTTAGTGAGATCTATAAACGCCAGATCACGGCACCGCCAAGGCGGAAAACAGTGGAAGGGAAGCCCTTGAACAGTTGCAGTGACAAAAACCTTTCACGTACAGACCTGGAAGCCCAAACTTCAAACTGCTGCCGCGATTCGCATGCATCATGGTTAATTTGGTTCTGTGTGCGCGCCCAGTTTGCAAGGGGTGGATGAGGCGAGCAGGAACAAGGACGCCGAAACCATGACCAGCAGAACCCTTAAACCCGGACGATTGCCGCACCCCGCCCCCCTGATTGGCTGGCTCTGGACGATCATGTGTTTCCTGATGGTTTCAGGTGTGGCAACGGCGGTTGACGCAGGCAACGCAGGTGCTCCGCCGGCGCCTGAAAGTGGATCGCCCGCCCAGACAACGCCCCCAATCGAGGTGCAGCAAGACCAGGACGATACTTCAGCAAAATCGCATACAGGAATTGCCCCCTCATTGCCGAGACCATCGGCAGACAGTCGCGAAGATGCCAGGACAGGGCCGGCAGGCAACCAGACGACCACCGATTTGCCAGCAGAATTATCGCCGGAAATGTCCGCTATTACGCAGGCGCTGCGCGGTATTCTTGAGCGGCCGGAAGCAAAAACCGATGTGGTGGCCGAAAACCCGAAGCCGTCGGCACGCGGCTCGACAAAGCGCGGCAGGCACGCTGACGTTGACAAACTCTATGCCGACGCAGCCACCCAGGAACGGGCCGCAGTGGCTGCGCTCTAAGCAACCCGCCACCACGCGCCCATCTGGCTCCCGCAAGAGGGGCCTACGAACAAGGCTCGTGCACTGCTTGCAGCCCGTGCTGAAGCGCCGGCATATGGTCTGGAGCCGGACCTTATTCCAGTTCCTGACTTATCGAATTTTACATCAAACAGCGGGGCAACACCCTCATCACGCGCCGAAATG
>JBKEAX010000289.1:0-3399 GCA_047972825.1 Hyphomicrobiaceae bacterium
CGACCAAATCCGTCCTGAAGGCACCTCACGCTTGATTGGCCCGGCCCCCCATGGTAGCGGCGATAATGACGAATGACGGCAGAAACCGCGAGCCCGCCATGTCCGAACCAACCGGGCCCAAACCAACCAGGTCCGAACCAACCGGCGCACCGCAACCACGGGTCGCGCTGTTCGCAACCTGCTTGGTCGACCTCTTCCGGCCAAGCGTCGGATTCGCGGCTGCAAAATTGATTGAGGCCTCCGGTTGCACCGTCGAAGTCCCTGAAAGTCAGACATGTTGTGGCCAGCCCGCCTATAACTCGGGTGACACCGCAACGACAGCCGATATTGCCCGCCGCACGATTGCCGCCCTTGAAACCTACGATTTTATCGTCGTGCCCTCGGGCTCTTGTGGCGGCATGTTGAAGTCGCATTACCCCAGCCTCCTTGCAGATGACCCGAGATGGAGCAAACGAGCCGTCGACTTTGCCGAAAAAGTTCATGAACTCATATCGTTCCTTGTCGACGTTCGTGGCCTGACATCCGTCGACGCCAGCTTTGCAGGTCGTGTCACGTATCATGACAGCTGCTCGGGACTACGAGAACTTGGGATCAAACAGCAGCCCCGCCAGTTGCTGGCAACAGTCAAAGGACTGGAATTGACCGAAATGGCCGACAGCGAAATCTGCTGTGGGTTCGGTGGCACGTTCTCGGTAAAATACCCGGATATCTCGAATGCGATTGTTGAACAGAAGGTTGGCAACGCCGGAACAGTCAAGCCCGATTTATTACTCGCCGGCGACCTTGGGTGTCTTATGAATATGGCCGGCAAGCTTCGTCGCCAGGGCAGCCATATCCAGGTGCGCCATGTCGCCGAGGTCCTCGCTGGCGAACTCAATGATCCACCGATCGCGCGCCGCGACTAGTGTGGTGCCGCGCCTTAGTTGATCGATGTTGCGGCACGCTGGGTATCAACTAAGGCGCGATAAACGCCACACTAAGCCAATGACTTTGCTAGTGGCCTTCATGTCGCGCCAAAATTGTATGCGGTTGCGGCTATGTTTCAATTTTGGCGCGACAGGCCACTAGGCGCCAGACCCCATATGCATTGCAGTCTCCAACCAAATAAATCTGGCAGGGCCGTGGTCAGGAACTTTCGAGACTTTCGTTCGACATGTGCGGGCTTTCCCTTGAAGACGGCGAGGCTTCACGCTAACCAACCTTCACAGGATTTTTGTCGCAGGGCCGGTTGCTTACCCAGGGTCGATGCGCCCTGGAAAGTACCAAACGCCACCCCGTTGACACGCATTTTATCTGTTCAGACATATCCAACCAAGGGAGACAGAACCACATGGCGCGCACGAAGATCGCCTTGATCGGTGCCGGTATGATCGGCGGAACGCTCGCTCATCTCGTCGGCTTGAAGGAGCTAGGAGACGTAGTTCTGTTCGACATTGCCGAAGGGATGCCACAGGGAAAGTCCCTTGATCTTTCCCAATCAGGTGCCGTTGAAGGCTTCAATGCTACATTAAAGGGCACAAACTCCTACGCCGACATTGAAGGCGCAGCCGTTTGCATCGTTACTGCCGGCGTCCCCCGCAAGCCGGGCATGAGCCGCGATGACCTGCTAGGCATCAACCTCAAGGTGATGGAACAAGTGGGGGCAGGCATCAAGAAATACGCGCCCGATGCCCTGGTCATCGCCGTCACCAACCCACTCGACGCCATGGTCTGGGCGCTGCAAAAAGCTTCCGGCTTGCCAACCAACAAGGTTATCGGCATGGCCGGCGTGCTTGACGCAAGCCGCTTCCGGCACTTCCTCGCCGACGAACTCAACATCTCGGTACAGGACGTTTCGGCATTCGTGCTCGGCGGACACGGCGACGACATGGTGCCGTTGGTCCGCTACTCCACAATTGCCGGCATTCCCCTTCCCGACGTCATCAAGATGGGCTGGATTTCCCAGTCCCGCGTTGATGAAATCGTTGACCGCACACGCAAAGGCGGCGGCGAGATTGTGGCGTTGCTCAAGACCGGCTCAGCTTACTACGCCCCTGCCGCTTCGGCGATCGAGATGGCCGAAAGCTATCTCAAGGATAAAAAACGCGTTTTGCCGTGCGCCGCCTATCTCAATGGTGAATATGGCGTCAAAGACATTTATTGCGGCGTCCCGACTGTCATCGGTGCGGGTGGCGCAGAGCGTGTTGTCGAAATCGACCTCAACGGCGCGGAACGCGATATGTTCATGAAATCGGTCAATTCGGTCAAAAATCTGATCGAGGCTTGCAAGGGAATCGCCCCGCAATTGGGGGCCTGACACAATCGCAACGGGCCCAGCGCAGGAATTTGAATTGCATTCCTGCTTTCCGCCTCATCAATCCTGGTATATGGTATACCAGTAGTCGTTTTGGCTGTTTGGGCGGTGGGAATAAATTTGGATCGGTAACGGTGGCATCAGCCACCGTGCCTTGCCTGTAATAATCCCAACCAAATAGCCAAGTGGCTGAAAATGCAGCCCAAAGGGGCTGCCAAAAACCAACAGTCGGGAAGCGAAACGCTCAAAGGGTGGATCGAACGAATGAATATTCACGAATATCAAGCCAAACAGGTTCTCAAAAGCTTCGGTGCGCCGATCGCAGCCGGCGCACCGGTCACATCGGCTGGCGAGATTGAAGCCGCTGTAAAGTCGCTGCCGGGCCCCGTCTGGGTGGTGAAAAGCCAGATCCACGCCGGTGGCCGCGGCAAGGGCAAGTTCAAAGAGCTTGGCCCCGATGCTAAAGGCGGTGTGCGCGTCTCTTTCTCCGCTGACGAAGCAATCGCCAACGCCAAGGAAATGTTCGGCAACACGCTGGTCACAAAGCAGACCGGGCCAGCCGGCAAACAGGTCAACCGCCTTTATATTGAAGACGGCGCCGACATCGCCCGCGAGCTCTATCTCTCAATCCTCATCGACCGTACTGTTGGCCGGCCCGCTTTCGTCGTTTCAACCGAAGGCGGCATGGATATTGAGACCGTCGCACACGACACACCCGAAAAAATCGTCACGCTGGCGATTGATCCAGCAACCGGTATGACCGACGCCGATGCTACCAAGCTGTGCGAGGCGCTGAAGCTGACCGGTGACGCCAAGACCGATGGCATGGCGTTGTTCCCGGCACTCTACAAAGCATTCACCGAGAAGGACATGAGCCTTCTGGAAATCAATCCGTTGATCGTCCTGAAAGACGGTCACGTACGCGTCCTCGACGCCAAGGTCTCTTTCGACAACAACGCGCTGTTCCGCCACCCTGACATCCAGGAGCTGCGCGACGAGACGGAAGAAGACGCCAAGGAAATCGAGGCCTCAAAGTACGATCTTTCCTATGTCGCGCTTGACGGCAACATCGGTTGCATGGTCAACGGCGCCGGCTTGGCCATGTC
>JBKEAX010000065.1:0-5358 GCA_047972825.1 Hyphomicrobiaceae bacterium
ACATTTCAGGGACATCTTTGTCAGCGCAGACACGTTATGCGGCTGGCACGCGCGAGATCCTTGAGTGCTACTTCGAGGGACGACCGATCCGCAATGAGTATCTCATTGTACAAGGCGGCAAACTGGCCGGTGTCGGTGCGCACTCCTACAGCGCGGGCAACGCCACCGGCGGCTCTGAAGAAGCAGCCAAATTCAAGAAATAATCGACCCTCGGCGGTGCCTTCGTCGTAATGGCACCGCCGGCTTCGTTGTCCAAAATAGACTGAATACACTAGATCGCATTCACGTTTCACGGAATCGCGAACGCGATCTATTTTCTTTTTTTGAGCATGTTCTTCACGCCGAACCGCGCACACTTCAGCTGAACATGCTCTAAGCAAGATAAAGGCTGCGCAAATGAACGCGATTGTAGGGACGCTTCTGGATTCCGGACAGTGGAAATCGGCCATCTACGCTGGTCTGGGTGGTGCAATCGCCATCGCTCTGTTGGCTCAAATAGGAGAGCTGACGGAACTACATCTACTCATTCCACCGTTTGGTGCAAGCTGCGTCTTGGCGTTCGGATTTCCCTCAAGTCCATTTGCAAGGATGAGGAACATTATTGGTGGTCACTTTATTTCCGCCTTGGTAGGACTTGCTGCATGCACAGTATTTGGAGCTGGTATACTTGGCGTCTCCGTAGGCGTTGGCTTGGCGATTTCTGCGATGATGCTGACCGACACTGTGCATCCACCTGCCGGCGCCAATCCGGTTGTTGTCGCTTTGACGCAACCTCAAATCTCATTCCTGATTTTTCCCGTGCTTGTTGGTGCTGCGGCGATCGTCATACTTTCCGCGTTATTTCAAAAGGTCACCAGTCAAGAACGCCCGCGTTAGAGTATGTTTAGCTGAAGTGTGGTGCGGTTCAGCGTGAAAAACATGCTCCAGAGGGCAAGAGTATGTTTAGCTGAAATGTGATGCGGTTCGGCGTGAAAGAAAGAGCCTGTCAGACTTGGACAGGCTCTAAACATGCTCTTTTAAGCACCATATCTAGTTCTGTTGCTTGGCATGACCCAGCGCCCAGACGAATGCCGAAACGGCTTTCACGTGCCCTTCCGATAGCTCCACACCACCCATAGGCGGCATGGCACCAGGATGCTGCTTGGGCTCGGCGACACCTTCTCGGATTATTTTTGTGATCCCCTCAAAGCTGCCGTCGGTCCACAGCCAAGACGCCCGATTGAGAACCGCTCCAACCGGCGTGCCGACACCGTCAGCTCCATGGCATCCCGCACACGTTGCGCCAGCGACCTCGCCGTGGAAGATCTTTCGTCCCAGAGCAACCTCCTCAGCGTTCGAGCCTGTTGGAATTGGCAGTGACGCAATTGTCCCGGCAACAGCGTTGATGTCCGCCGATGGCGATGCGGCCGGAGCAACTGCGGCCTGCTGCACGACGGCAGGCGCAGCCTCGATTGCGGCGCCCTGATCGCCGCTATAGGTCACACGCCAGATGCGGCCGGCTTTGTCATCAGAAATAAAGAGCGCACCGTCAGGCGCCACGGCGAGACCACTCGGCCGATGCAGCGCGCGCCCGGGTTCCTTGAACTGGCCCGTGAAACCATCCGCAAACACAACGTAGTCGCCTGCCGGCTTCCCATCGGCCATGGGTTGAAACACGATATTGTAGCCAGCCTGTGGTGCCGGCGCACGGTTCCACGAACCGTGGAAGGCAATGAATGCACCGCCAGCATATGCATTCGGAAAGTGCTCGCCCTTGTAGATTTTTATATCGTTCGGCGCCCAATGGGCCGGGAAGATCGCAACTGGTGGCTCAGCCTTATCGCAATTCCCCACGTCCTTGCCGCCATCGCCGCCATACTCCGGCGCCAGCACCAGCTTATTCTGATCGGGATCGAAATAGCAGTTCGGCCAGCCATACCATGCTCCATCCTTGACGATCATCATTTGCTCGGCGGGAAGCTCGAAGCCTTGTGCGGCTGTGTATAGCTTCGACCAATTTTCATGAAGCTGATCGCGCCCATGCTGCGTGACAAAGAGGCGGCCGGATGCATCGAAATCAAATCCGCCAGAATTGCGGTTGCCTGAGGCGTAGCGATCTTTCGAAGAGAAGGCCTGTCCTGGCGTGTTGGCATCATAGCGCCAGATGCCAGCGCGGGTTTCCAGTTCGACGCACGGATCATTGCCTGGCGATGCAGGCATGCGGTTTTTAACTTCGCAGGCGTTGGTGGCTGACCCCATCGAAACGAACAAGCGTCCATTTGCATCGATCGCAAAAGGATGCATGGGATGATCCCCGTCGATCGGCATACCCGACAGGATCACCTCGCCCACTGCGTCGGCAGCGGGAGGGCCCGCGCTGATGTCATAGCGGACGATGGTTTCATTGGCCTCGGCATAAATCCAATTCTTGTAGTGCCAGATGCCTGTGCCGCCTTTGGCACCATTTGGAAAGTCCGGACCGAAGCGGACAATCGCATCCGCCTTTCCTGTGCCCTTGGTGTCGCGCAGCCCAACCAGGAACCCGCCATCAACGGGCTTGTCGTTACCGTAGTACGCGCCGCTCCAGGTGTTCACATAGAGCGTCCCGTCAGGTGCAACTGCCATCTGCCGCGCATGGCCGATTTTGTCGGCAAACACGGTGGCACAGAAACCTTTCGGCAGCGATAGTTCCGATTTCTCCGAACATGCTGCCCTGCTCTCTTCGGCATGTGGCGTTGTCGGTATCGCCGCTGCAATCGTCAATCCCGCAATCGCAGACACAGTAATTGAAAGCGCATGCGCAACGCGAGTGTTCGAATGGATCATCTCAAACTCCTTACGTTCAAGACCGCTGAAACCTGTTATTTTCCAAGCTGCACTGGCACAATGTGGAACGGCACCTTCGGCGGACCATTTTCCTTTGCCGCAAAAAGGTGTGCGTGCTTTCCTTCTGCGACCCAAATCGTGTCGCCGACTTTGATCAGTGCAGCTGGACCATCCAGCCCATCTTTCAAGGTTTCCACCGTTAGCTTGTCGCCTGCGACAGTCACACGATCCAGCGTTCCTGCTCCGGCTTCGACCATAAGAAACGTCTGCCCATCGAGCTGACGCAGCCCATCGGGATTCTTGAGCGGGCGTGAGGGCGTAAGTTTTGTGACAGCACCAGCCTTGCCGTTCTTCACGTCGACACGAAAGAATTCACCGAGTCCGTAGGTATTGACGTAGAGGTTGCCATCGCTGCCGAATGCAATTCCATCGATCGCAGGATCCTTGGACGGTTGCATCTGCGCATCTTCAACGAAAAGCTCAAGTTCGATCGCACCGGGCCTGAGGCGAAAAATCTGCGGCGCCGCTGTATTGGTAACATAGAGCGCACCGTCATCGCTCAACACCATATCGTTGCACAACGTTGCCGAGCCGGGGAGCTTGTAACGTGATTTGCCTTCACCAGTTGCGAGATCGAAGGCGACAAGATGGCTGCCCGTTACCGAGCCGGGGCCGGGTATGCCAAACGCGGAAACGTCATTTGAGCAGACCCAAAGTGTACTGCTCTTGGCGTCTACATAAACGCCGAACGTTGATCGTGTCTCATAGGTGCCGGGAACGATCCATTGCTCTGCCCGATCCGCTCCCGGTTTAATGCGCTGCACGCCTCCCATAGCGATACTGCTGAGATAAAGCGTACCGTCAGGCCCGGCCGTTATGCTCTCGGTGAACGCCTGATCACCAAGAACGGTAACCGGTTTGACAGTGTCAGCTTTTGTCTCATTCGCAATGACGTTCAAAAGAAGCAACGCAACCACTAGCCACCGGGCAACTGTCCGCATAGCAATCCATCCCTTTGCCGTACGTTGAAAATCGATATAGCTTACTAACCATATCGTAAGCATCGTATGACATGGGCCAGAGCCAGATGTTTGCGGTAGAACAAAGCTCGCAACTTCTTGCCTAATCGTCCAAACCAACTTTCAGAACGCTAGATCTCAGTCGACAATCGACTGCATAACTACCCGTTACTGAACATTTTTTGCGCAACACGTGGTGGCCTGATTGTCCAGCATTCAAGATCTGTCCAACCTGATAGCCCGCTTTACCTGTGATGATGGCGCTCATGAAACGGCAATCCCTCAAATCTGCCTTTACCGAGCATCGCGGGTAGAGGCTCCGGTTCATGCCGTCTATGAACCTTCTGTCTGTATCGTCGCCCAGGGAAGCAAAAGGTCGATGGTGGCCGATCAGGTCCTTGTCTACGACAAAGCGAAATATCTGATCATCAAAGTCGATGTCCCGATCGTGAGCCAGCATATCGAAGCAACGCCCGAGCGGCCGTTTTTGTGCATGCGCATGAAGCTTGACCCCGCGTCCATTGCTGCCTTGATGATCGAAAGGGGCGTGCGCCGGGCGTCAAGCGATGGGCCGGGCCCGGCGCTTGTGGTCAGCGACGTCACAAGTGACCTGATCGATGCATCCGTGCGCATGTTGCGTCTACTGGATGCGCCAGGCGACATACCAACGCTCGCGCCACTCATAGAACGTGAGATCCTTTACCGCTTGCTGCAGGGCGAACAGACAGCGAAGCTTGGGCAGATCGCCTTTGCTGACAGCAAGCTTCAGCAAGTCAATCGGGTAATTAGCTGGATCAAAAAGAACTTCCGCGAACCGTTTAGTGTCGAAGCAGCAGCTGAAGAGGCTTGCATGAGCGTTTCAGCACTTCATTTACACTTCAAATCGGTAACACGGCTCACACCGCTTCAGTATCAAAAGCAACTCAGATTGCAGGAAGCACGGCGACTCATCCTGACCAACTCGCTTGATGCCGCTGCGACCGCTTTCGAGGTCGGCTATGAGAGTCCCTCACAATTCAGCCGTGAATACCGCCGACAGTTTGGAGTACCGCCAGCAACTGACGGACGTCGATTGCGCAACGGCAATACGCTCGAAGACACCTAGATCGCGTTCACTTTTCACGGAACCGCGCACGCGATCTAGTGGCCTGCCGCGCCAAAATTGAAACATAGCCGCAACCGCATACAATTTTGGCGCGACATGAAGGCCACTAGAGCATCGTTCATTTAATCGTATGCATAACCTGCAGCTTTGAAGTAGTTCCAGCATTCGGTTGGCTGGTAGAGGTCGCAGACATTGCCGATGGCGCGCCACAGGTCGTCATAGGTTCTGGCCGCGGCCTTGCGCAGGTGGGCCTTCAGCTTTGCAAAGGCCATCTCAATCGGGTTGAGATCAGGCGAGTAGGCGGGCAAAAACAAGAACCAGGCACCGCGTTCGTTCAGGCATCTGGCGGCGTAGGGGCTTTTGTGAGCAGCCAGGTTGTCGGCAATGACGACGTCACCTGGGCTCAGGGTCGGTGCCAGTTGCGTCTCG
>JBKEAX010000079.1:0-4199 GCA_047972825.1 Hyphomicrobiaceae bacterium
CCTTAGATTTCGCAATCACAAGTAAGCACGGCGGGCTTTGAAAAAACCTCAAGAGGCAAGGTTAACAGTGAGCGAAAAATTGCATAAATCCGGTGCAATGGCGTGTTTGGACCAGAGTGCGGAAGCCACAGTGGTGCACTTTCACCAAGGTCGGACATGCAGCAGCAATGCATAGCGGCGCTACGCATTTTGCCCGTCTATTCAATCTCGAAGCAAATTCGCTTTGGCAGAGTGCTTCGACCCGAGCCAGACAGGCTCCATGGTCGGGCCCCTAATCGTGTTCATGTTTGATAGATAGAAGCATGTTTTTCACGCTGAACCACTGCACACTTCAGCTAAACATGCGCGTCTTTTTGGCATGTTTTTTACGCTGAACCGCTGCACACTTCAGCTAAACATGCCTAGTCATCAAGGTTTCTGGCGCTATCGAGCGTTAGTAACGGCACGCCGTCTTTAATCGGGAAGGCGAGACGGGCCGCCTTGGAAATTAGTTCCTGGTGCTCTCGATCGTAGATCAACGGGCGCTTGGTGACTGGGCAGGCCAGCATGGCGAGAAGGCGGGGATCGACTTCGCGCGGAGCAGGTTCGGCAACGGACGCAGACGTGGTGACTCCATCTTGAACCTCACCGCTTTTGGAACCGTTTGTATCTTCGCCCATGCCGACCTCTTCTGCCGAGCCTATTGTGGAGCCTAGATCACGATTCACTTTTCACGGAACCGCGAACGCTCTCTATTTTCTTTTTTCTTTTGTTTCTCGCGGTGTTCTTCACGCCGAACCGCGTACACTTCGGCTGAACATGCTCTAAGCCGCCGTCAACTACTGAATCATGCCGCCGCCTGTGCTTCCGGAAGCCATTTCCATTTCAGCCAAGGCCACCAGAACCTCTGCGCGTACTTTCAGACTTGGTGCTTCCAGCAGTGCCTGCTTCTCCGCCGCGCCATACGGGCTCATGACCGCCAGGGCATTGACCAGGAACTCGCTGGACGATTTTTCGATAATGGGCCATTCCGCTTCAAGACGCTTGGCGTCCAGATAACGGCGCAGAACTCGCAAGAGGGCCGCTCGATCGACGCTCTCCTCACCCAATCCCGCACTGAAATCTCCAGAGAACTGCCCCCAATCCACTTCCGCCGTGCGGTAGGGCCTCCCGGTTAATTGATCACTGACAAGGCGGAAACGGGCAATGCCGGTCAATGTAACCATGAGCCGACCATCGTCCAGTTCCTGATACCCCGTAACACGTCCGGCGCAGCCGATGGACTTCAAAGGGCTGTCGTTTCCTTTGGGGCTTTCAATGACCGTGTCGGCAGGCTCGACAGGTTCGTCGGGCTGAATGATGCCGATCAGGCGCTCGCCGCTCATGACGTCATCGACCATCTGCAAATAACGAGGTTCAAAGACGTTGAGCGGCAAAGTCGCGCGGGGCAAGAGGATGGCGCCGCGCAACGGAAACAGTGGGACTTTGCGTGGCAGATCGTCAGGCCCGTGATATCGATCTGTCCTTGCCAAAATGTGTTCCTTTCGCTGTCAGAACGCGAATGGCGTCGCCATTACACGCATCGACCCGTCTTGGACTTTACACGCCCTTCACGAAAAAAGAACAGACGATAGCTTGCGGCGGCCATCCAGGGTTGCTGGGTCTTTAGCGCCCCAGGCTTCGAACAGCTGGACGAGTTGCTTGCGCGCGGCTTCCTCATTCCAGGACCGCTGGCGGCGTACGATCTCGATCAGATGTTCGACAGCTTCTGCCTTGGAACCCTTCGCGGCGAGCGCAACAGCCAAATCGTAACGCGCTTGATGATCCGCAGGATTCGCAGTGACCTGGGATTCCAAGGCCGCGACATCACCGGCGTCGCCTGCCTTTTTGGAAAGTTCCAGTGCAGCGATAACGGCCGCAACCGCGGAGCCATTTCGCTTATCTGGTGGCACCAAGCCGATGGTCTGTTCGGCGCGCTCAATATCGCCGCTCTTCATGTAGCATTGGGCAAGCCCTGCGAGCGCTTCGGGGTTGAGTTGGTCTTCCTGCAATACAGCAGCATAGATCTCGGCTGCGCCCTGGAGATCACCAGCGGCGATAGCTTCTTCTGCCGCGGACATCGCCTCTTGCAAACTGTCGCCAGCATCGTCGCCGAGCAGCCGGTCAACAAACGAGCGGATCTGGTTTTCGGGGAGCGCGCCCATGAACCCGTCGAGCGGTTTGCCGTTCTTGAATGCATAGACCGTCGGCAAAGACTGAATGCGAAGCTGCTCGGCCAATTCCTGATGCTGATCGGTGTCGATCTTCACCAGGCGCACCTTGCCGCCGTAGGCCTTGACCACCTTTTCCAGAATGGGCCCCAACGTTCGGCAGGGACCGCACCACGACGCCCAAAAATCCACCAGAACGAGCGCTGAATTGGACGCTTCAATAACGTCCTTGGTGAAGCCCTCGGTGGATGAATCCTTGATCAGATCGCTACCTCCGGATGCCCCGGCTGGGGCTGCGCCGCCCGATATTATCTCCATGTCAAATTCCTCTCGTCGTCCCAGGATCCGGACCCTAGCGATATAGGGGGCTTTTGCCGGGGGCCCAAGCGCTTCGGCAGGGGTTGCGGCATAATCTTTTTCAACTCCAGGTGCGTCGTCTGCGGCAAATTACGCCTCCTCGCTGACGAGCACTGCGATACGCGGGGTGTGACCGCACGCGGATATGAACCGGAAAAGGTCTTGGCGTGCAATACTTGTTGTTGCCGCATTGTCGAGCGGGTGAGCGTTAATGACTTCGTGCCTCATGAGCCGTTCATCCATCACAATCTGCACACGACCAGCGGTGTCATTCATTAACGCGAAGACGGTGACCGAACCCGGCGTGATGCCAAGCACCTCCATCAGCAATTCGGGCTTGCCGAAACTGAAGCGGCCAGCACCCAGGCGCCTGGACAGGGCTTTCAAGTCAACGGGGGTGTGGCTTTCGGCCACG
Organism: Hyphomicrobiaceae bacterium; assembly: GCA_047972825.1. Classification (GTDB taxonomy): domain Bacteria; phylum Pseudomonadota; class Alphaproteobacteria; order Rhizobiales; family Hyphomicrobiaceae; genus JAEUMD01. Next base: position 2,962 of record JBKEAX010000079.1, read on the forward strand.
ACCAGGAAGAGAGCGCCTTTGGTATCCTTCAGGAACAGGTTCTTGGTGTGCCCGCCGGGAACTTTCCGCTCGACGCTATCACTCTCAGCGACGGTGAATACCGGTGGGTGCTCCACTGTTTCCGTAACAATTGAAAGCTCAGCCAGCCGGGCAAAAAGGTCGGACCGGATCGCTGGTTTCGGCGAGCTTTGGCCGGGCGCGTAGCTGGCTGGGGCTGATGTGTTGGTTTTGCGGTCTGCCATGCGTGATATCGGGCGTGGATTGCTCAAGTGTTCCGGACTCCGACGCTTGCCCCCTAATCCAGTGCCCGCGCGCCAGCCGGGCACGCTGGCTGGCCGGGGATTGGATCGAGGCCAGGCCCAAGTCCGGGTTTCTACCACAGACTTAAAGCATGTCGCGAATTATGAAATTCGCTCATCACGCTTTAAGTCTTTGATTTCATGCGTGTCGTTATCGCAAAACCGCTGCACACTTTTGCGCGACATGCATGTGGATCCGGAGCCCCGAGAAGCTTGCGGAAATTTGCTGAAGGAACTGCCGTCCGGAGGGGGCAAAACGACGGATTTGCTGCCAGGGTCAGGGCTCACCGTAATCGAGCACGGCGGCTTGGGATATGGGGCGATGCTTCACGCTTGCATTCGTTTTCGAGTTGCGCCATAAGACGGGGCCGCCGCGCCTTGGTGTGGTGGCCATACCCTGTTGGATTTGCGGGTGTAGCTCAGGGGTAGAGCACAACCTTGCCAAGGTTGGGGTCGTGGGTTCGAATCCCAGCGCCCGCTCCATTTTTCACACAAAACACAAGCAGCTTAGAGAGAATCCTTCGGGAGTCTCTTTGCTTGCATGTTCAAATACGCCCTGCAGGCAGGGCGACGGCGAAAGCCTCCCTCTACCCATTACCATACGTATCCATGCGGCTCTTGCCGCTGCTGCAGGGGCAGGCCTTGGTGTGGTTTTTCTTATCGGGAACACTGCTGGCCAAAAGAGGTGATTGGCCCTGATTGGGGTCGTTTGATAGCGGGGTCTAGATCACGTTCACTTTTCACGAAATCGCGAACGCGATCTATTTTCCTTTATTTTGAGCATGTTCTTCACGCCGAACCGCGTACACTTCGGCTGAACATGCTCTAACAGCCTGTCGAGTTTATCTTTCTGGGGGATAATTGGCGATGTTTTTATGCTGCCAGCGTCGCGAGGCGTTTGCAGTTGTAGGCAAGCGCCAGGAGCTGCCATTCGGCTTT
>JBKEAX010000111.1:0-11730 GCA_047972825.1 Hyphomicrobiaceae bacterium
GCATCATCGGTGTCTTGACGATGACGCCTTATGAAGTCTGGCGCCGCAACCATGCCACGCACCATGCCAACTCGGGCAACCTTGATCAGCGCGGCGTTGGCGACATCGAAACCTGGACAGTTGACGAATATCTCGCCAAGCCAAAGTGGCGACGCTTTATGTATCGTCTCTACCGCAGCCCCATCGTCATGTTTGGCATCGGACCATCGTTCGTGTTTATGCTTCAACAACGGTTGCCTATCGGGCAGATGTTGGGGGGATGGCGTCCGTGGACGAGTGCAATGACGACCAATCTAGGTATCGCAGCCTTGTTTGCTGTGATGATGTGGCTTGTAGGGGTTGGGCCGTTCCTGATGGTGCATTTGCCGATCGTTGCGTTTGCCGCGACAATCGGTGTGTTCTTGTTCTACATACAGCATCAATTTGAAGATACGTTCTGGGAAGAGGCCGATAGTTGGAACCACCAGGATGCTGCTCTGTTTGGAAGCTCGTATCTGGACTTGCCCAAGGTGCTTGCATGGGAGACGGCCAATATCGGCAACCATCACATTCATCACCTCTACAGCCGCGTTCCCTACTACCGGATGCCTGAACTCATCAGGGACTATCCTGAGCTTAGGGACGTACGCCGCATCACGCTGTGGAAGAGCTTTGCGCTTATCAAGCTAAAGCTTTGGGACAGCAAGCATAAGCGTCTGATTTCTTTCCGTCAGCTTGCCACGGAATTCTGAGCGTCTGTTGCCGCCCGCAGCCCTGTTGCAAAATTTCCGCCCTACTCCGCGAAGCCAGTTCTATAGACTGGCTTGCTCATGCGCACTCAACATACCGAGGCTTAGGCGGGCAAACCCGGGCTGCCTGAAGGGTCGTCAGCCGAGGTGAAAGAGGCAAGTGGGCGGAGCGCAGGACATGCCGGTCATTTTCAAGCGAAGAACGCGCAGCATATTTCGTCTCGGCTGACGATCTTGGCCACTCATTGCTATTGGGTCCGGACCCTAGGCGGCTTTGGAATTGGATTTACCTTGCGCCTTGAGTTTCTTCATATTGACTTGCTCAATGGCCTTGATCTGCGCGCGCGGCTTGCCTGAACGCTCGGCGATTTCGCGATCCTGTTGCGAGAAAAATGCTTCCACGGCAGCTTCGCCATCAAGGCTCTCCAATACCTCGCCAGGCGCACGCCGGTTAGACGTAACGGTGCCATCCTCGTAGGTAATGTTAAACAGAACGAATTCTGTCTTCGTGGTCGGCTTCCTGCGTCCCATGATCATTCCTTGCACGAATTGTATCTGGCATTGCCGCTGGATCAGGGTGCGCAGTGGCTGCACCCAAGCTTTCCAGGCGCTGCCGATGTCCCATGTTGCACCGCAGAATGTCAATGCCTTGGGGGCCGTTTCGGTCAGCATGCGCTGGTAGGTCACGGCCTGCGCAACACCATGAAAATCAAGAAAAGCCTTTAGTGTCTGGACACTAGATCGCGTTCACGTTTCACGGAATCGCGCACGCGCTCTATTTTCTTTTGTTTCTCGCGGTGTTCTTCACGCCGAACCGCGTACACTTCGGCTGAACATGCTCCTAGGGTCCGGACCCTAAGGATTCTTTGGCCGGTATTGTCCGGTGATGGTGTCGTATTCCAGCGATCCAAGGTCGCGTGCCGCATTGGAGCGGGTGGCATTCGCACGTTCTTCTGCCTTGGCGGCCATTTGGCGGGCTTCGGCAGCGAGGTTATCCAGCTTCCTGGCTGCCCAGCGGGCACCAGCGAGTGCGCCGGCGCCTGCAACCATGAGAATTAAAAACTGAGGCATTCGAGCACCTCACCTCGTCAACTCGCGCCTGTTGCGTGAACGCCGCTACAGCCCATAACGAGACCATAGCGCCCGCACCTCCAGAGCGGACACCAGATCAGCGGCCAAAGCAAGGCCAATTCCAGATGCATCCCCGGCGCCATGGCCGAAGCTCGCGGATTCCCGGAGAGAACCCGGTGCAGCTAGAGACGGTAGCTTTCGCAAGCGCGACAAAAACCCACCGCGTGACAGCGGCACGGGAACGAGGCGCACCTTGTCGCCGAACACCTCGCGCATCTTGGAACGCATGTCGGAGATCCCGTCGATCAAGCCGTATTCAAGTGCCTTGCTACCTGACCAGAAAGCACCTGAGAAAAGTTCAGTGTCCGGCCCTGTGAGCTTTCCCGCCCGGCGGTCCTTGACCACGCCGATAAAGACATCGTGCACATCGCGTTGCAGTGCTTTGAGACGCGCAACATCGTCGGGGTCTTCTGGCCTGAACATATCGAGAGCATTCTTGTTTTGGCCAGCGGTGTAAACGCGACGTTCGATACCCAGCCGTTCTATCGCCTTGTCGAAACCGAAGCTTGCTGAAATGACGCCGATCGAACCGACTATAGAAGATGCATCGGCGTAGATCTCGTCGCCCGCAACCGCAAGATAGTAGCCACCGGACGCGGCCACGTCTTCGCAGAAGACGTAGACCTTCTTGTCGTGCTCTTCGGCCTGCTGGCGAACCTGCTTCAGGATCAGGCTCGATTGTACCGGTGAGCCACCCGGCGAGTTGATCGCAATGGCCACCGCCGGCGTCTTCGACATTGTAAATGCCTTACGGATCGCTCCTGCCACGGTTCCAGACGAGAGGCCCGGCCGAAGTGGCGTCGCCATCCCGATAGGCCCGGAAAAACGCAGTACGGGCACACGTGGGCCGCGATTCAAAAGTTGCATGTAACGAGGTCTCCGAAATTCATGCCGGATAAAGAGCCTGTGACGTGGACGCCCGCCTTCACAACCACAGACCTGCGCCTTCGCGCAAGATCCCACGAGTTGCCAGCGTGAATTCGTTGCCGTCTCCATGTAAAACATGGCCAGGCAACAAGCTGAGCGGCGCACGGCTGCCTTTGACGCCCTTTATAATGATTCGGCTGGCGGCCTTACCTTTGCGCGGATGCAATGGCAGGATCCGAAGCGCACCAAACCGGGGTGATAACGCCTCAAGAAGGGCCGCCAGAGCGTCCGCCTTGTGGATCATCAAAATTTCACCGCCTGCGCAGGTCACATGCGCCATGGCCCGCACCCAGCGATCGAGATCGCCCACACCCATCGCGTGCGCACCGGCTTTTATTGCATCGCCTGGAAGCGTGCCGTGCGCATCTATGTAAAACGGCGGGTTGGTGAGCACCAGATTGAAGCTGGCGCGCGCGATGCCGGCGGCCTCCAAAGAGACACCTGACCCAAGGAAATCCGCACAAACAACACTTGCACTGTCGCCGAGATTATTTTCGAGAACATTTCGTTGTGCCAGAGCGGCGAGTTCGCAAGACTGCTCAAGCAGCGTCACGTGGACATTGGCAGCGTTATCTTGATGATGCTTGGCGGCGAGCAACCCTACTGTTCCGACACCGGCTCCCGCATCGAGGATTTTCAACGGACCTGCATGCGGTTGCGCAACCAGTGGCTGGGCCGCGGCTGCGAGAAATACCGCGTCGATACCTGCACGATAGCCGCGCCTGGGCTGCCAGACCCAGAGCGCACCATCCAAGAATGCATCGCGTGAGAGCGTTTCATGGTCCGGTCCTGCGAACGCAGCGGCCTGTACCAAAGGCGGCCATTCCGACGTCGCATTTTCCGCCTGGTCCATAAGCGCTAATCCTCCTTGACCCAATGGCCAAGGTCGGAATCCTGCAAAACTTGACGCGCCGCAGCGAAATGCTCATTTCCGACCATCAACCTTCTTGGCAGCATGCCGATGGATCCTTCCATGATGGACATGTTGGAATCTGCCAAAAGGGCCGGTATTCCGGCGTCGCGCAACAGTGCTTCAGCAAATGACAAAAGCACCTGATCATTCGTCCTAATCAGTTCTCGCACCGATTCAGCCCACTCGTCACAAGTTTCTGATGCGCGGACGCAAAACTGTCACTATGGTGCCCGCGACCAATGCATTGGAATGCGTTCCATGCCACATTGCAAGCAAACAAGGAATTGATTGTGGGTCTGGTAGTTCCCCTGGAAGGTGCTCGTAATCCGGCAGAAAGCCTGAAACCTCTTTTGGACCTCGTTACCGAGGACATGGAGGGCATTAACCGGATCATTCTCGACAAGGCAATCTCCGACGTCGATATGATCCCGGAACTCGCGCACCACCTGATTATCTCGGGTGGCAAGCGGCTGCGCCCGATGATGACCATCGCTGCTGCCAAGCTGATTGGCTTTAAGGGCAACGAACACATCCGTGTCGCGGCCGCCGTTGAATTCATGCATACCGCAACGCTGCTTCACGACGATGTCGTTGACGAGAGCAATGTTCGCCGGGGCAAGAAGGCGGCGCGCATGATCTGGGGCAACCAGGCAAGCGTGCTGGTCGGCGATTTCCTGCTCGGGCAGGCGTTTCGCATGCTGGTCGAGGTTGGCTCTTTGCCGGTCCTGCGCATTCTGTCCAACGCCGCTGCTGTTATCGCGGAGGGCGAAGTCATGCAGCTTGCGGCTGCCAAGAACACCTCAACGACGGAAGACGCCTATCTCGCAATCATCGATGCCAAGACGGCAGCACTCTTCGCAGGCGCCGCAGAATCCGGTGCTGCCATTGCCAACCGCCCGGCTGAAGAACTTCATGCCTTGAGGTCGTATGGCAAGAACCTGGGCATTGCATTCCAACTCGTCGATGACGCTCTCGATTATTCCGGTGACACAAAGGACCTTGGCAAGGCCGTCGGCGATGATTTCCGCGAGGGCAAGGTGACATTGCCCGTGATTCTTTCATACCGCCGCGGGACTGCGGAAGAGCGCGCTTTCTGGAACCGCACCATCGCGGAAGGCCAGATCGAAGATGGTGACATTGAGCATGCCATCGACCTGATGAAGAAGCACAAGGCGATCGAGGCGACACTTGAACGTGCGCGGACCTACGGTGGCATCGCGCGCGATGCCCTGGGCGTGTTTGCTTCCTGTCCGGAACGCGAAGCCATGCAGGAGGTCATTACCTTCTGCGTCAACCGCGCGCATTGATCAGTCCAGCGGTTGTTCCAGGCCAGCAAGTATTTCAAGCGCTTCGCGCCGCGTTGCGCGCTGCGGACAAGGGTCTTGAATGACGGCGTGATCCGCAAGCCATTCGCAATATTCTATTGGCAAGGTGTTGCGCCGCGCGCCGGCAACGATCAGCTCCAGATACCAATCGAACGGCTTCAATGCTGAATCGATGTGGGCAGGCTCAGCCATGTAGGTGGCGACAGTGAGAGAACATTCGGACTGATTGGAAATAGACACTTCAATTTCGATACGCTGATAACCGCTACCCACTCCTTCAATGGCATCCAGCCTTGTCAGGTCTGCGCGTGCCAGCCTGTAGACGACGCCATGAGCGAACACACTGTCATCATCAGCCACATGCAGCAGGGTTGCCTTACCGGAGTTGTCCCGCCCTCGCTTGGCAAACGCCACACGATGACCAGGAAAGATGGCGCGCTCGTGGAACTGCGCTGAAGCGCAGCGCCGTAACAGACGTTCCGCCAGCATGTTCGATCCATATGCAAAATACAAAACCGACATGGGCCTCCGTAGAGCGTGTTCGCGATTCCGTGAAAAGTGAATGCGCTCTAATTATCATCCCAACATAACCGGGGCTATCCACCAGCCGGGCCTGTCACGCTGCAAAGCGATCGCCGCTGCCGCTGCCGCTTCCACACCATCGAACACGGCAAAGCATGTCGGTCCCGCGCCGGACATCGCGGCGACGCGGCAGTTGGGCAAGGCTCGCAGCGCCTTCAACACCTCGTCGATAGTCGGCACGACGGCAATGGCCGCGGTTTGAAGATCGTTACCACCGTCTATCATCGCTATCAGCGCATCGGGATTGGAAATGTTGGGTCGTTCAACCTGCCGCGGGGTGCTTTCGCCATAGTCACCAGCCTGCAAGGCGTGAAACACCCTGGCCGTCTTGTCGGCTGGCACGGCAACTTGCGGATTGACCAATAGCGCGGGTAATGGCGGCAGGTTTTCGAGTGCGGTCAGATGCTCGCCAATCCCGGTCATCCAGGCGGCTCGATTGAAGAGGCATACGGGAACGTCTGCGCCCAACCGCAACGCGATGGCCCGCCAGTCGAGCGCATGTGCGTGGCTGGGGTTGGCCTTCTGCAAAGCGCGGATGAGGGCGGCGGCATCAGCAGACCCGCCACCGACCCCGGCGGCCACTGGAAGATGCTTTTCGAGGTGGACAAGACCCAGGCGCACCTCGTCAAGGTCGGCGCGCGAGGCAGCGTCCACTACGAGTTGGAGGACTGTTTGGAGAAGGTTGGCACCAGAAATTCCGCTAGCAAAAGGGCCTTGGGTGCTGATGCTGGCAGGCTGGTCACAATCCAGGGTGACACAGTCGCATGGACCCTCAGCAAACGCGACGAGGCTTTCAAGTGCGTGATAGCCGTCTGAACGGCGGCCCAGGATCTGCAGCGTCAAATTGATTTTTGGTCGGGCCGTTTCGACGAACCGGCTCATGCGCGCTGCTTTCCAAGCCCAGCAGTTCCAAGCAGAGCCAAAACCATCCCGCCTTCAACCGCTGTCAGCGCACCGCTTTAGGTGTGGCTTCGGCTTCCTTGATCCGTTGCCGTTCAGTGCTCGCCGCCTGCGACCGGCGCAGCTTTGCTGTTGCTGGTGACGACAGGCCATCGGCCAGCTTTTTCTTGATCTTCACAGCATCTGCCGGTTCGGGTTCAAGAGACAGCGCCTGATCCCACTGGAAGCGTGCTTCGCGCTCGCGGCCAACTCGCCAAAGCGCATCACCAAGGTGATCGTTGAGCACCGGATCATCGGGTCGCAACTCTACTGCCCGCTCCAGCTGCGTCACTGATTCTTCATAGCGGCCAAGCCGATAATAAGCCCAACCCAGGCTATCGACGATGTAGCCGTCGTCTGGTTTCAACGACACCGCCTTCTTGATGAGTTTCAGGCCCTGGTGCAGGTTGCTACCCTGATCGATCCATGAATAGCCAAGATAATTGAGTGCCAGCGGCTGTTCTGGTGAAAGTTCCAAGGCCTGCTTCAAGTCCTTTTCGGCCTTTGCCCACTGCTTGGTGCGTTCGTAGCAGGTGCCTCGCGAATAATAGAAGGCCCAGTGCCGCTTCTCGGTTGGATTACCGATAAGTTTGAGGGCACGGGTATAATAGACAATGGCCTCGTCGTAGCGTTTGCGCGCGCGTAGGATATTGCCCAACGCATCGAGCGGCGCCAAATCCTTCGGTGAGCGCTCAACAACCTCAAGCAACAGCGCCTTGGCTTCGTCCGTCCTATCCTCCAGATTGAGGTTGAACGCCTTGCGGATGTCGATTGCATCCTGCAGCGGCGTGTTCTTCTCGATCCGGTCGTAGGTGAGAATCGCCTTTTGATAGTTCTTGGTGGTTTCGTAGGCCTGAGCCAATGCAGCCAACGCCAGTGGCTGGTCGGGCTTCAGATAAAGTGACATTTGCAGATAAACGATGCCGATTGAGACGCCGCCCTCTGTCGCCAGCGCTTCGCCCAGCCCGTAAAGTACCTCGGCCATGCCGGTTACCGGTTTCGATACCAGCAGCGAAACCGGTTTCCCGCTCTCGACCAAATCTCTGAGTTGCTCGGTCAGGGGGTGGGAATCGGTTCTGGAATTGCGGTCGTATTCCCGCAAGACGCTCAAAGCGAGCTTGCGGTCACCGGCATGAGCTGCGTGACGTGCAAAGGCCAGGGTTGTGCGAAGCGTGCGGCTGTCCTGCTTGAACACCTGCTTGTAAGCGCTTTGCGCTGTTTTCGTCCGGCCGGCGCTATCGGCAATCAACGCACGGTGATAGCGCAAATAATACTGTGCCCATTCCGCCTGCTTGGGCCGGTCCAACAACGCAAGCGCACGCGTGACGTTGCCGTTGGAGCGCGTCAACCAAGCTCGCATCAGTGACGCCGTCAACTCGCCAATAGGGCCGCTCCCAGCCGTCTTGAAGTTCTTTTCAGCAGACTTCAGCTTACCGTTCTTGAAGGCTTCCAACCCCAGGTAGAGATGCGCCAAGCGGTGCTGCGGCTGTAGTTCCACAAGTTTATTTGCCAGGAATGATACTTGATCGAAGTCTCCGGCGGAAAGTTCCATCAGGAACGCCTGCTCGACCAGTACATCGTTGTTTGGGTCGTGGATCAAAGCCGAGCTGTAGAAATCAGCAGATTGCTCGATTTCATTCGAACTCTTGGCGAAGCGCCCAGCCAGATAGCTGCCTATCAGGGTTTGGGTCGCATCAAACCGGCCATCGAGGTGCTCAGCATCACGGGCCGATGACGGCTCAGAAATCGCAAAAAATCCAATAGCGAGTATGGCTGGCAGCCCTGCCCCCAACCCACAACATGATCTCAGCAGTCCAGGGCGGAATCTCATCCAGGAGATCCTCTCAAGTCTCGGGCGGCCGGTCAGGCTGCCGGGATGATTCTATCTATCTATTCCCACTTTGTAGCAACAAACCAGAGCGGTTGGCGACCACCAGTCAACCAGTGAATGCAAATTTGACCCAAGCGTGACAGACCACGGAATTGGTTGCATATACTTTAATCAATGCGTTCGAGCGTGATCTTATTACAGCGGTTTTGCCACGCTGGCCACGCGCGATACGTGTCCACACGGCCCAATGGACCCGTTGTGCATGCCAGCTTACATGCCAGCATAGTTGGGGCCGCCGCCGCCTTCGGGGCATACCCAGGTAATGTTCTGGCTGGGGTCCTTAATGTCGCAAGTCTTACAGTGAACGCAGTTTTGCGCGTTGATCTGGAAGCGCTTTTTTCCATCATCATCGTCGACGATTTCATACACCGCGGCCGGACAGTAGCGCTGCGCGGGTTCCGCCCAGGTCGGCAGGTTGATTGAGAGCGGCACGTTAGAATCTGAAAGTTTCAGGTGAACGGGCTGGTCTTCTTCATGGTTGGTGGCCGAAAAAGAGACGTTTGTCAGCCGATCAAAGGTCAAGACGCCATCAGGCTTTGGGTATTTTATTGATTTTGAGGCTTTGGCCGTTCGCAGGGTGTCACAATCGGGTTTTCCGTGCGAAAGCGTGTAGCCCAGGCCGACACCCCGGATGATGGTGTTAAGCCACATGTCGGCACCGCCGAGCGCAATCCCCAGGAACGTGCCGAAACGTGACCAGAGTGGCTTGACGTTGCGCACGCGTTTCAGGTCGCGCGCGATATCACCGGTCATTACGTCTGCGTAGTAGTTCTCAAGCTCGTCATGGCTGCGGCCATTCTCAATGGCGTTGAAGGCTGCGTCTGCAGCAGCAATACCTGACAGAATTGCGTTGTGGCTGCCTTTGATGCGCGGCACGTTCATGAACCCGGCAGCGCAGCCCAGAAGTGCTCCGCCGGGAAACACCAGTTCGGGAATCGACTGCCAGCCGCCCTCGGTAATTGCACGGGCGCCATAAGCTATGCGCTTGCCGCCCTCCAGCAACGAAGAGATTGCCGGATGGGTCTTGAAGCGTTGGAATTCTTCATAAGGGGAGAGGTAGGGATTTTGATAGTTCAAATGCACCACGAACCCGACGGCAACGAGGTTTTCTCCATAGTGATAAAGGAAGGAGCCGCCACCGGTGCGGTTATCCAGTGGCCAGCCGAATGAATGCTGCACCAATCCGGGCTGGTGCTTTTCCGCGGGAATTTCCCATAGCTCCTTGAGGCCGATCCCGTATTTCTGGATGCGCCCCTTGGAAAGCTCAAAGTTCTCGATCAACTGTTTCGATAGAGAACCGCGTGCACCTTCAGCAAAGAAGGTGTATTTGCCGCGAAGCTCCATGCCGCGCGCAAAATTTGGACCCGGCGTTCCGTCCCGCTCGACACCCATGTCGCCTGTGGCAATGCCAACAACCCGGTTCTCATCGTCGTACAGTACCTCGGAGGCAGCAAAGCCGGGGTAAATTTCCACACCAAGTTCGGTTGCCTGTTCGCCTAGCCATTGGCATAGCGCGCCGAGGCTGACGATGTAGTTGCCATGATTATTCATGAGCGGCGGCATCAAGAAATTTGGCAACCGCATTTCGCCGGCAGGCCCGAGGTAGAGAAACCTGTCCTCTTTGACCGGCGTTTCTATGGGCGCCCCTTTCTCCTTCCAATCAGGGATCAGACGGGTAATGCCAATCGGGTCGATCACAGCACCTGAGAGAATATGCGCCCCGACCTCAGATCCTTTTTCGACCACGACGACCGACAGGTCCTTTTCTGCATCATTCGCGTTCTGCTTGAATCGAATCGCAGCAGCCAGCCCGGCTGGTCCGGCGCCGACGATGACGATGTCATAGTCCATGGACTCGCGTGGCGGCAGTGTGTCGGGGCTCGATGCCATATTGGTCGGGTCCTTCCGTTTTATCGTGTTGTTTTTCTGTGGCACATTTTTCTAGATCACGTTCGCTTTTCACGGCATCGCGAACGCGCGCTATTTTCTTTTATCTTGAGCATGTTCTTCACGCCGAACCGCGTACACTTCGGCTGAACATGCTCTGGCGATTGGTCTTGGCCGTGTGGACCCTAGCGCAATCACGGCGTAAAACCCAAGTGCTTCCCTTGCTCGCACGCAGATACTAGATTTGGACCATGAGCGACACTTCTAACAGCATTGCGTCGGCACATCACGACCTTGTAACCCTGCTTGCCTGGTATCAGGCGGCCGGCGTCGATTGTGCCCTGGGGGAGGCTCCGGTCGCTTGGCTTGGAGAACCAGGACGCGTGCCGGGTGCAGACTTTGTGTGGCCGGAAGGCTCGCTTGCGCCTGCGAGAGCCGGTTCCGCCCAACCGAGGCTATCTCCTCCTCCCCCACAAGACACCGCGGCAAGGCCAATGAACCGCCCGACGGGCACGGCTTCATCCCCAGCTGCAAATCAGAGCGCGGAACGATCGCGGACTTTGGCAGCTCCGCCGCGCGCTGGCGAAACAACCCGTACGCCACCAGAACGGTTTGCCACCGGCGCACCGGAAGCTGCTGTCTCAACGGCCAGGGCCTTGGCGCGGAACGCCAAGGACATGCGTGCGCTGACTGAAGCGCTGGCGTCGTTTGAGGGATGCGCGCTGAAGGCAACGGCCAAATCCACCTGCGTCTATCGTGGTGCCGAAAGCGCCCCGATCATGATCATCGGCGAGGCGCCGGGCCGCGACGAGGACCTGGCTGGAAAGCCTTTTGTTGGCCGTGCGGGGCAGCTGCTGGACCGCATGCTTGCAGCCATCGACCTCGACGAAACGCATGTGCACATCACCAATGTCGTCTACTGGCGACCGCCGGGGAACCGCACGCCCACCCCGCAGGAAACGCAGATCTGCCGCCCCTTCCTGGAACGGCAGCTTGAACTGGTAAAGCCCGAAATCGTATTGCTGCTGGGCGGAGCTGCAGCCAAGTCCGTGCTCGATACTACTGAGGGCATCATGCGGCTCAGGGGCAAATGGCGGGACGTTACCTTAGGTGAAAGCAAAGTCCGAGCCATGGCTACCCTGCATCCCGCCTATTTATTAAGGACGCCGGCTGCAAAGCGCATGGCATGGCGGGACATGCTTGCGATCAAAACGATTATTGCAAAAACGTAGAAACATTTTTCTCATGACAAAACAGGTTGTTACGAAGAAATATTGGAAAATTTGAATCTTTTTCTATTGGATATTTAAAATTGCATCATTTAAATTAATCCAATAAAAATCCCCAATTCAATAAGTTGCGAGAATGCGGGAAATTTCGGCCAGTATCCACGTTTGGCTATTCCCA
>JBKEAX010000180.1:0-3073 GCA_047972825.1 Hyphomicrobiaceae bacterium
GTTTGCCCGCCTGGTGCGTTGCGCTCGCTTGGAAATCAACCAGATTTCCGGCACTCGCGCGCCTGCCAGGCAAACAAACCCGGACTGTCTTGGACCTATTGTTATTGAGTCCGGACCCTAAGCTGTTGTTTGGAGCATGTTCAGCTGAACCGCTTCGCACTTCAGCTGAACATGCTCTGGTTGGGTGGTGCCACGGCGTAAACGAGAGGCCCTCGTGCGATGACCCGGAGTGTCTATGTCAACGGACGTTACCAGCCATATGCCCAGGCGTCGGTTCATGTCGAGGACCGCGGCTTCCAGTTTGCTGACGCCGTTTATGAGGTAATCGAGGTCAGATCGGGTGCGCTGGTGGAGGTTTCCCGGCATGTTGGGCGGCTGGTGCGGTCTTTAGGTGAGCTAAATATGCCTATGCCGATGAGTGAAGCAGCACTGCGTGTTGTTTTGCACCAAACGGTTCGGCGTAACAGAGTTCGAGATGGCATGCTCTATCTGCAGGTCACGCGCGGTGTCGCCCCGCGCGACTTCGCTATGCCTCCAGCTTCGACGCCGGCAGGAATCGTCTGTCTAGCGCGTAACATCCCCAAGACGTTTCGTGCAGCACAGGCCAAGCGGGGCATCGCCGTCGTGACATTGCCAGATAGCCGCTGGTCCCGATGTGACATCAAGACGACAATGCTGCTCCCAGCCGTTCTTGCAAAGGAAGCGGCGCGGGCTCAGGGCGCAACCGAGGCGTGGCTGGTGGACAGGGAGGGGTTTGTAACCGAGGCCGCATCAGCCAACGCCTGGATCGTCACCGCTGAAGGTGTGCTGGTTACGCGCGCCCTGTCACCAGAAATCCTGCCAGGTGTCACGCGGGCTGCGCTGATCGATGCTTTGGCGGCAGAGGGGCTTGGTCTCAAAGAGCGCGCTTTTACGCCTGCTGAGGCAATAGCCGCGCGGGAAGCCTTCGTCACCTCGGCAACCGCCACTGTCATGCCGGTGGTTCGAATCGATGGATCTCCGGTTGGAGATGGTCATCCTGGCCCGGTTGCACAACGATTGCGCACGCTGTTTCATACGGTGGCGGAAAAGAAAGATTGAATTTATAACTATCATGGCCATCTGAAATATCGCACGTGCGTCGTAATGACTACTTGGTTGGATGTGATTGGCTTTGATTTCGTCCGACCAGCCGGGCTAGACTCGCGGAACCGGACACGTAATCTGGCTGGCTCATAACCTTGGGGGTTGACGTCCTCAAAGTATGGCCTCCTTTTTGCGCGTGGGATCACCAATAATTTTGAACAAGGGCGGAAAAAAACGATGGCGGCAGACAAAGTTCAAAGCCTCCAGGATACATTCCTCAACCACGTTCGTAAGAACAAGACCCCACTGACTATCTTCCTGATCAACGGCGTAAAGCTGCAGGGCATCGTGACGTGGTTCGATAATTTTTGTGTCCTGCTGAGGCGTGACGGGCATTCCCAGCTCGTCTACAAACATGCAATCTCGACAATCATGCCGGGCCAGCCGGTTCATTTGATGGACTCGGACCCGGCGGACGGCTGATATAGCCGTCTCACATAGGGATCCCTTCCCATCGATAAAAACGCTCCAGACGAATTGAAGCCGGTGCGCAAGACGCGCAATGCCAGTTCCGATTCGGAATTCTTGAGCAGGGAGCAGGTGCTCGTGCTCGTTCCGGTTCTTTCGGGCCGGGGCACGGCTTCTGCGGGGGTTGCAACAACACAAGGCGCCTCGCCAGTAAAAGTTGGCGAGGCTGAGAGCGCGCGCAAGCTGGCGCCGACGGGCGCGCATGTGGCCGTCCATTCTCCGCAAGACCGGCTTGATGAGGCCACGGGGCTTGCCGAAGCGATTGACCTGTCAGTGGCTGCCGGCCACATCGTTTCCGTGCCAGCGCCTAAACCAGGCACATTGTTTGGTTCAGGCAAGGTGGAGGAGATTGGTGGCTGGGTCGAGGACCTGGGGGTTGGTCTGGTCATAGTCGATCATCAGGTCTCCCCCGTCCAGCAGCGCAATCTGGAGAAGGCCTGGAACGCCAAGGTTCTCGATCGGACGGGTTTAATCCTGGAGATTTTCGGGGCACGGGCCAAGACGCGTGAAGGCCGGCTGCAGGTGGAACTGGCGCATCTGTCCTACCAAAAGGGCCGTCTCGTCAGGGCCTGGACCCACCTTGAGCGTCAGCGTGGTGGTGGCGGATTTGTAGGCGGGCCCGGTGAAGCACAAATCGAGCTTGACCGGCGTATGCTGCAGGAACGTATCGACGCCATCCGCCGGGAATTGGATCAGGTGGTCAAGACGCGCACGCTGCACCGGCAGGGCCGGCGCAAGGTGCCCTATCCCGTCATTGCAATCGTCGGCTACACCAATGCGGGCAAGTCGACTTTGTTCAACAGGTTGACGGGTGCCGACGTGTTGGCCATGGATCAGGTCTTCGCAACCCTCGATCCGACCATGCGCGAAGTAAAACTGGCAAGTGGCCGGCGCGTGATCTTGTCGGATACGGTCGGCTTCATTTCGGATCTGCCAACGATGCTGGTTGCTGCCTTCCGGGCAACGCTTGAAGAAGTTGTTGATGCCGATCTGGTTTTGCACGTGCGCGATATTGCGCACGAGGAAACGGAAGCACAGGCAGAGGATGTCAGGCGGGTGCTGGAGGGTTTGGGCATTGATTTGATGCCAGCCGAAAACCACGTCCTGGAAGTGTGGAACAAGATTGACCGGCTGTCTCCCGTGACGCAGGCGGAGGCCGAGAACGCAGCCCGTTTCCGCTCGCCGCGCCCGGTGCTTTGTTCAGCCATTACGGGTGAGGGGCTGACGGCCCTGCTTGACGCCATAGATACGCGTCTTGGCGCGGCTGACGAAATCATCACCGTGCCCATTGCGGCAAGCGATGGAAAACTGCGCGCCTGGCTTTATGAGAACACCGATATAGTAGCGGCTGAAGAGAAAGAAGATGGTAGCGCGGTATTCACTGTGCGTGTGTCACCTGACAAGAAGGGGCGGCTTGCTGGACGGCTGGCAGGTGGCTGATTGTAATTCTCGTATTTGAGTACGCGAGCGCTTGGCTCAT
>JBKEAX010000218.1:0-1531 GCA_047972825.1 Hyphomicrobiaceae bacterium
ACGGGAATCTTTGCAGCCTTGAGCTCGTGAAAGAAGGTTGTGAACATGACCTATCAAACTTTGCCAATGTTGTGCGGCATAGCGCCGGAGCGTCGCTAAAGTGTGAACGACCATCGGTTACAAGCCGGTAGCTTCCTGTTACGGCTCAAAGCCGGACCGGTCCGCCATTCGGCGGACTTATCCCGCGCAGACACCCACCATCGTCATTCCCGCGAAGGAGGGAAACCAGACACTTTGCGGCAAGCGTAGCGCTCAAATTTTGCGCCTCATCTGCAGATGCGTGTCTGGATCCCGGACCAAGTCCGGGATGACGAAAGTTTTGTGGCTGCCACGATAATAGTTCTCCATCCCTGGATGCTACGCATCCTTTCGCCTGAAGGCGAGTGGTTTACCGATCCCCTATGAGGGCCTCGAAACCACCTGTGCGGAAAACCAATAAGCAAAGGGCCGCCTTGATAGACGGCCCTTTGGCAGATTGGACTGGTTTTTGTGACGCAGATTAGAAGTTGATCAGCGCGCCGAACTTGACCAGGTCAAAGTCGTCAAACTCCACCTTTGATGCCGGGTCATAGCCACGGCCGCAACTGTTTGTCCCGCAATCAATCTCACCTTCGAAGTGACGATAGCTGATCCACAGCGACATAGCTGCTGCGTCGATCTCCTGCACGATACCAAGTCCCCATTGCCGCATTTCGCCACCAAGGACGAGGTTGTTGAGACTGCTTGGTGCTGTGCAATCAAATTCGGGACCGCGATTTGGCCCGGTGCCATTTGTTTCGCAATCAATAGCGTCGTTCCTGACGCCATATTCACCGTATAAAACCGTGTGTCCCAGCGACGTCATACGGCGGCGCAAACCTGCCTTGACGTACCATGTCTCCGCACCGAAGTCATAGGCACCGTAAGGGGTGTCGATGTCTGCACCATAAGCACCATAGGCGAACAGGCCTGTGGGAACGTGCTCGATATAACCACCGATCTCCCAATAGGAACCCTTGTCGCCGCCGCCGGTATTGTCAATGTCGGTTTGTTCAAAATAGGCAGCAGAAACAGCCAACTTGATGCCGTTGAATTCGCCTGCGTAGCGGCCCGCAACATCCCATATGTCGTCTTCGCCCCAGGCTGCGCTGATCGAGAAACCACCAAAGGTTGGCGAGTCGTAACGAACGACATTCTGAGGGCCGGCAAAGCCACCGCAGTCACCCGCAGCGCCCAGGTTTGCGTTGCCCCAGGACTGGCAGTGCGCCAGATCACCCCAGGTTTGGGGCATCAACACGCCATTGTGTCTCAGACGCATGGCCTGATTGTCGAACAGCACCCAGTTGGCCGGAACCAGCGAGCCTGACCCGTCAACCAGGATTGCGGCATTGTCCGACGCCGATGACAGAAGTCCGACTGATACCTTGCCCAGCCGTTCGCTCTTCAAGAACCAGTAGGATTGATGGACGCGGACACCGGAGCCGCCGTCGTCATTGTTCTGGTCAAGGCTGGTGAGGGGGTCTTCAGTTCCTGCCTCAACGTGAATCACATA
>JBKEAX010000237.1:0-2488 GCA_047972825.1 Hyphomicrobiaceae bacterium
CTCTGGGTGACAATCCCACGGGGCAACCATGAGTCAGCTCAGACCTAACTTGCCACGCAACGTCGAGAGATCCTCGGCCAGCGTGTTGACCTTGGCAGATAGAACGTTGCGGTCATCATCGGTGAGTTTCTCATAGGAAACGAAACCACCATTGTCCGTCTTGTACTTGGCCAGGATGTCGTAGACGGCCTTGAAATTGGAGTCCGTGCTCTTGATGAAGTCCGGATCAGACTTTGCGATAAGCGGCTTGAGCAGATCGTAGATTTTTTCGGAACCTTTGAAGTTCGCTTCGAAATCCCACAGGTCGGTGCGGCTGTAGCGATCTTCTTCACCTGAAATCTTGGTGGCCGCGACTTCTTCCATCAGTACGGCTGCTCCGCCAACAACAACTTTGGGTGGGAAGGTCAGGCCATTGATGCGCTTGTTGAGTTCATTCACATTGGCCATCAACCCATCAGCATATTCGGCGAGCCCATCGGTGCTGCCTTTGGTCCAAAGGCCGTATTCGATGCGGTGAAAACCGATGAAACCTGGATCTTCCTCTTTCTTTTCGTAATCGTCGGCGCGCGCGTCGATTGCGGTGTCGAGATCCGAAAACAGTTCGGCAATAGGCTCTACCGCTTCGTAGTGCGTTCTGGTTGGGGCAAAAAGCGATTTGGCCTTTTCCAGGTCCCCAGCCTTGATTGCGGCGGTGAATTCCTGCGTGTCTTTCACCAACTCGGCGGTTTGTTCGGCAACGTAGATTTTGTATTCAGCCAATGGCCCAACAAGATCGAGCGTGGCGTCCTGAGCATGAGCCGACAAGGCCACTCCAACGCTTAGCAGCGTCGTCAGAGCGGTCATTCCAATATTTCGTGCAACGCTCATCGTGAACTCCTTCATGTGCTGCGTCTAGTTTCCTGTGGTGGCTTATACGGAGATAGCTTCCACAAGCGTGCGACCGACGTAATCGTCGGCATCCCTTGCGCCGGGCAGGATGTAGAAATATCCACCGCCGACGGGTTTGATGTATTCTTCCAGAGGCTCTCCATTCAGCCGGGTTTGAATGTCGATGAACCCGGTTTTGAGATCCCTCTGATAGGAAATGAACAAGAGCCCCTGATCGATTTGGCCGTTCTTCTCTGCCCCGTTTGAATAATTCAACGCCCGCCGGATGAACGGGAGCGTGCCAATGTCGCGGGGATTAGCGAGCCGGATGTGAGAGTCGAGGGGTGTTATCTCTCCCTCGGGATCGTTGGCATAGTCGAAGTCGTCGTACTCTTTGCCGCCAGCCATTGGCGCACCAGACATTTTCCTGCGGCCAAAAATTTCTTCTTGCTCCTGAAGCGGTGCGCGATCCCAGCGTTCAACGAAATTGCGAATGATGCGTAGTGCTTGATACGTTCCACCCACGGCCCAATCAGGCTCGCCTGTGTTTGGCCCGATCCAGACGATCTCATCCATCAGCGCCATATCGGTCGTATCGGGATTGGCCGATCCATCACGGAAGCCAAGGAAGTTGCGTGCGCTTGGTGCACGGCTGCCATCGCCAGGCGGGATCTCCGGCGGCACATTGCCGTCCTGCATCCAACTCAGGACGAGATGGCGCGAGAGGTTCTTGATGATGTCGCGAAGCGCATAGATGCAGGTATCCTGCATGTTGGCATTGAATTGTAATGATAGATCGCCGTGACAGAGTTCCGGCCGCAAGGCGTCGTTGGGAAACTGTTCCATGCGGATCAGCGAAGCGGGTTTCAGGTCATCGGCAATCCATTCGTACTTGTCGAAGAATGAAGCACCGAGGCCGACCGTGATGGTGAGGTTGTCTGGTGCGACGACAGTACCCAACAATCCGGAATCTGCGGGCGGCAGTTTGGGGTCACGCTCGGGAACCGGACCGCCCTGGGTTAAAAAAGCGATCCGCTGCGTTAGCAGACGAAAGAATGATTCCATGTCCTTGGGGGTGGACAGAACCGTGTTGAACGACGCGACAATTCCATTCGCAGGGCGTGGCGTGGCGATACCTGCCTGGTGTTTGCCGTGCCAAGCGTGGAACTGACGCGCCATATGTGCATCGCCTGTTGGGGCGTCGGTTACGTGGGCGGGAGCGCGCGCAATTGCAGGCGCTTCGGCCTGCGCCAGTCTGACGTTGCCTGCCAGCAATGCACCACCGCCTGCACCGATACCAGTAAGCACCTGCCTTCGGCTGGCCATGGGGCAGCCAGATGTCTTGCTTTCAGACTTTCTGTGCATCTCAGATTCCTCCAATGGCTGGTTGCAGGCGAGCCAGCGTTTCCGCCAGTTCGCTGAAAGAGGCCGACAGGTTCTTGCGTGTGCTTTCATCCACCTGATCGTATGACGGGTAGCCATCGTTACTTTTTAAACCGTCAAACACGGCCTGGGTCTTGGCTACTTGCGCTGCCACCATGTCCTTCAGTGCTGGATCGACGGGCGCAGCAACGCTTTCAAGTAGCCCCGCGAGCTTCGCAATCCCTTCAAGGTTGGCAGC
>JBKEAX010000247.1:0-2359 GCA_047972825.1 Hyphomicrobiaceae bacterium
GGGCGGGCGCAATGTCTCGCCTGTGTGCGAATTTAGCGGAATTTGGCTGCTTTGGGATAGATTTTCACCAATTGTGCGGTAAGGGGGCGAAATCACCTGTCCCGTGTCTTTACGGCATGCATGCCACCTTACTCTCGGTGAAAACCGGCTTTCCTGCTTCATCAGGGCTTGCGATCCCGGTTATAGTATGAAGATACGACAATAAATGTAGTGTCATCCAACGGAACTTCCATTCCCGGATGGCTCGGGAGTAGGGAAGTGTTAACGGGGCCGCGTATTTCAGCCGTCATGGCATTGGTCGGCGTTATTTATGCTGGAGTGATGCCCAGGGCAGGCGCACTGGACCAGCCAATTTCCGTAATTGGCGGCAGTGCTCTCGACGCGCGTCACCCAGATATAAGAGCACCGAACCGTTTGGAATGGACCGTGGCCGCCTATGCACAAGGTGGCGCGCTTGAGCCCGCTGCGCCCGTGTCCACGCCTGCTGCCCTGGGCGTTATTGTGCCGCCAACGTTTTCCGTTATCGAAGTGGCACCTGATGGTCGCATCCGTTTCAGGGGGTACGGTACGCCGGGAAGCCGCGTTACCCTAAATCGTGAAGGGCGCGCTTTGGGCAGCGCGGTTGTTGCGCGGGAGGGAACCTGGGCGCTCACCCTCAACAAGGGTGTAACCGGTGGGGAGCATGTTTTCAGTTCAGTCGCCACCAGAGCGGGCGGCGGCCGCGGGGTTCTAGGTAGCGACGTCCGCATCTCTATTCCGAACGGATTTGGTGCGGCCACAGGTGATGCGCACGGGCGTATTACGATAACACAACGCAACCGTGCCGAAGATCTAGCCCGCGCTGCCAGCGAGCGGTTCTCCGAAATCCAGGCGGAGCGCGGCAACCATGGAAAGCCACCCCTAAAGCAGCTGGCGTCCAAGGAGCAGGATGGTGGTGGCTCGAAAACAGTATTGAATGACGGTGCACAAACCCAAGGTGGCATCGTGTTCTGGTTGCAGGAATGGCTGGCATCATCCAACCGTGATTTCCAAAGAAAGATCGTTCGCCCACTCCAGGTTCCCGGCGATGATTCATCGCTGGCGAATGGAAGCAGCGGGGCTCCTCAGCCAATTGAAAAATCCGATGCTCTGCGAGAGGATGCTCTGCCAGAGAATGATAAGCCAGCGCGCACCACTCGGATTGACGACAAGCCGACGCCCGGCGATGGAACCAGAGCCGCTGCACGTGAACGCGATCGCGCGCAGTACAATGCCCGCGAGCAGGCCCTGTTTGAGGCGGAAATAGTTGCAAAGCGGCGTCGCATGCAAGCGGTCGGAGCCCACAGTGAGGGGCAATCCGAGAATGTTGCAAGCATGGCTGAAGAAGCCGCTCGCAGCGCAGCTGCAGCCCAACAAGAGGTGGAAGCGCGCAGGGCAGAAGAGGTCCGCCTAGCGGCCGCAAAGGAAGCAGAACGCAAAGCACAAGCGGAACGGTTGGCGGCCGCGCAACGCGCTGAGGCAGAACGCGCCGAGGCTGAACAACGACGGGCTGCCCAACAACGCGCGCAAGAAGAGCGTCAACGTCAGGCTGAAGAGGAGGCAGCCCGCCGTCGCGCCGAGCAGCAAGCGGCTCAGGCTGAAGAAGCGCGCCGGTTGGCGCAGGAAGCTGCCCAAGAAAAAGCAAAGCGCAAAGCTGAACGCAAGGCCGAAGCTGAGCGCCAGGCGGCCGCACAACGTGCCGCAGCCGAGAAAGCGGAAGAGGAACAGCGTGCGGCTCTCCAGCGCGCGGCATTAGAGCGTCAACGGCAGGCCGAGGCAGCTCGTCAACGCGCGCAACAGCAGGCAGCCGAAACGGCGGCACGACGCGAACTTGAACGGAAACGACAGGCGGCCGCAGCTGACGCCAAAGCCAGGGCTGAGGCCGAAGCGAAAGCAAAACGGGAGGCGCAGCAACGGCGCTTGGCCGAGGAGCGCGAACAGGCCAAGCGCGCAGCCGAAATTCAGAAAGCGAGAGAACAACAAACCGCACGATTGCGCGAAAACGCAAGACAGGCCGCACCAGCAACGCCAGGTCGCAGAACCAGCAGCTCATCAAGCGAACCAGAGACCCGCTCAAGGAGCGGCGGCACGCCACAAACAGAAGGCAATGGCCATGTCATGCCGGCGGCATGGCGCCGGTTCGCCCAACGGCGGGATGATCGCAACGGCATCAACACGGTTGTTGCACAGCGGCGCGATCAAGGCGGACAAGACGATGGAGGTAGCAACGATACCGACAAATCCGCCCGTGTGCCGCTGCGCGCAGGCTCGGACAATTGCGGCGGTACTGGTGGCGAAATCCGCACACCGGGCACGTATATCGTTACAAGGGGCGATAGTC
>JBKEAX010000335.1:0-2046 GCA_047972825.1 Hyphomicrobiaceae bacterium
GCGTGTGAATTCCAGCAAGTTGAGGTCGATGAGGTTCTTGGTCAGGCTTCGGCCGAGTAGATATTCCATCGACAGGTAGTAGACCTGCTTGGCGTTTTGGCCGTAGCGCTCGCGCGTCGTGTTGATATAGCGCTCAGACAAGACACCGCGGATCATGAAAGCCAGCGCATAGAACCAGTCGTTCTGTGTGGCATATGCGGGATCCTTGCCAACCGAATGCACCAGGTAACTGATGATCGCGCGTTTAACCGCGGCAGCATCTTCCAGCTCGATCAGATAGTCGGCTTGCTTTTTGGGGTCCAGGAGAGCCGTCAGCGGCTTGTTTAGCTTCATCTTGCTTCCGTTATCATTTGCGTTGATCGCGGCGGACGCGTCATTGTTCTGTGGAATGATAGGCGCCAGCTCATTCTCACCCTTGGCTCCCTTTGCCAGTGTGCGTAAGGCCTTGCGCCAAATCGGTTCATTCAAGCTGTTTCTCCGCTGTGGTTTGCACTGCTTGCAACAGCGTGTGGCGCCAGGGTGCGGTAGATCCAGCCATAGTCGTCAGCTGCGCGTGCCCAGCTGAAATCGCGATGCATGGCGCATCGCTGCAAACTCAGCCAGGCGGCTTTGTTCTTATGTAAAGCGACGCCTTGTTGCAATGCGCCGGCCAGTGCACCAGGTTCACTCATCTCGAAAACGAATCCGGTTCCACTTGCATCGTTGCCAGTAGCTGCCACTTGCGCTTGCATCACAGTATCTGCCAACCCACCCGTGCGGTTAACCACCGGCAAAGTTCCATAACGCATCGCGTACATTTGTGTCAGGCCGCAGGGCTCGAAGCGTGAGGGCATCAGGAACATGTCTGCGCCTGCAACAAGGCGGTGCGCCAAGGCTTCGTCATAGCCGATCCGCGCCGCAACCCGGCCATGTGGCGCTTGCATGTCACGCAAGGCATGCTCCCAGTGTGCGTCACCTGCTCCCAATATCGCAATCTGAGCTCCCATGCCGATCATCTCAGGCAGTGCCGAAACAACCAGGTCGATACCCTTCTGCTCGGTCAAGCGTGTGACCATGGTCAATAGTGGCGCATCCGGATCTTCCGCCAGGCCCATTTCCTGTTGCAAAGCGATTTTGCAAACCGCCTTGCCAGTTAAGTCCCCGCTGTCGAAATGTGCAGGCAGGTGGCGGTCGGTAAGAGGGTTCCAGGCAGTTTCGTCGATGCCGTTTAGAATGCCTGTCAGGTCACGGCGGCGGGCGCTTAGCAGGCCTTCCATGCCGTATCCGAATTCGGGCATCAGGATCTCGTCTGCATAGGTCGGGCTGACGGTGGCGATCCTGTCGGCAAAAGCAAGACCTGCTTTGAGCATGGAGACTTGGCCATGGAACTCCATGCCTTCCATGGTGAAGGCAAATCTGGGCACTTCAAGATCGCCCATGACCGACTGGGGAAACAATCCCTGATAGCGCATATTGTGGATGGTAAAAACGGAGCGGGTATTCGGCGCGCCAATGAAACGCAGGTAGGCCGGTGCCAAGCCCGTCTGCCAATCGTTGGCGTGAAGAATGTCAGCGCGCCAGGTTTCACCAGCAGCACCAGCAGCGACCCATGCCGCTGTTAGCGAGAAGATGGCAAAACGCAAATGATTATCCGGCCAATCGTTGCCGGCGTCGTCTGTGTAGGGGCCACCGTGACGTTCGAATAGGGCTTGGCATTCAACCAGCAATAGCGGCAAATCGCTGTCAGGCATGCGGGCGGCCAATAAGCGAACGTCGTGGCCTGCGAGCATTCCGGGAAACTCAGCGACGGTGGTGATGTCGTTTGCCCTGCCTAGCACCTCGGGATAGGCCGGCAATATAAGCCGGACGCCGATGCCGGCTTTGGCAAGGGCGATGGGTAGGGCTCCCGCCACGTCAGCCAATCCACCGGTTTTGACGAGCGGATAAGCCTCAGATGATGCGAATAGAATGTTCAATGGAACGGGCTCCTGGGCGTGGACCAGCGGCATGGCCACAACGTTATCATGCGATGCGCCAATGCTGGTGCCATGTCAATGCGATCCGGTG
>JBKEAX010000364.1:0-6886 GCA_047972825.1 Hyphomicrobiaceae bacterium
CTGACACCCGACGAGAAAGGACTACATGGCCCATTTGAAGCCTGATTCTGGCAGTTTCCGGCATTGTTGAAGCTGTTGAATATGGTTGGCGGCTTGCCGTATTCGCCTTTCCGGTAGTTGACGCTGATGCCCCACTTGAAGCTGTCCGTCGGGGTCCACTGGGTATTGGCATAGTAGGCCTGGTCATTGCGATCGCTGTTGACGCGCGCATCTCTCGGCTGCAGGCGGGTGAAATCGAAATCATTGGAGAGATCGTAGTTATCCTGGTCGTATATCGACCCGCTAAAGAAGGTGCGGACGGTATCTGAACCATAGCTTGCCGTAACCCGCGCTTCCTTGTCCTTCCCTGCACCGAAGCTTGTCTCGGTTGTCATGTGAAGTCCTGGGCCGGCGCTCTTGGTGATGATGTCAATCACTGCGGCATTGCCACCGGGCCCGTAGAGAACCGAGCTTCCTCCACGCGTGACCTTTATTCGCGCGATGTTCTCGACTGGTATAGCGCGTGGATCAAACTGACCGTCGTAGGTCGCCCCCTGGGGAACACCGTCGATCAGCAACGTTATGTTTCGCGTCCGAAAGCCGCGGATATTGATGCGCGGAACGCCATCACCGCCATTCATCACCGAAACACCGGGCATCAACCGGATCGCTTCGTCGAGCGACCCCGCACCGGAGCGTTCAATTTGCGCGGCAGTGATTTCGCCGACGGTCGTAATCTGCTCAACGATGCGGTCAGATTGCGCTCGACCTGTGCTCACGCCTTGTGATGCTGGAGCAATTGTCAGTGCTTCGTCACTGACGTCCACGAGTTCAGATGGACTGGACGCATCCGCAGAGGCCGCACTCGCCTTTTTCTTGGGTGCAGCCTGACCTTGGCTTGCCGGTGCCGATGGTTGAGACTGGGTGGGCGCAGTGGCTGAAGCCGCAGTTGCCTTCTTCTTCGGCTTCGACTTGCCTTGGCCAATCGTGGCTGGAGCTACGACAATTTCGGGAAGATCGTATTCAGGAACAGGCGGTGGTTGAACCTGAGCGAATGCGGGATTCAACACACCAGATAGAGCAAGTATCCCTACACATGCTCCACACCCAAAATGCCATTGTCGCATAAGGCTACCCCACGTCGCATAGATACGATATATTTTGATGTATATATCGGTTTGGAGCACTCGCAAATGTTGGAAGCTGCGATTTCTCAATTCGTGTTGCATCGCGGAGACATGCCAATCCACACAACGCAAACTTGGATAGCGACCCCAAAGGCCTTTGGAAGGCGACCTGTTCGAACGCTAAAGGGTGTCGCGATGCACGGTCAGGTGTTGTCAGCGCGGCTTCTGGAACAGCCATTTCTTTGACGTTGTGGTGGCGAGGTGGGCACCGGATTTGCAGGAAAGAAATCAACCATCCAGTCGCAGCTCAGGTTCCGCACCTTAAGGTCCGGACCCTAGCTAGACCCGCTTCCATAGGATTGAAAAACGCTCCAGAGGTACGAGGGGACAGACGTGTTGAAGACCTGGAAAAAAGCAGTTGCAGCCTTGCTTGTCGTGGTGGTGTGCGCGATTGCCATGACTGGCCGCCCTATGGCCGACCCCATCAGGACAGTGCGGCTGGGCGTGGTCTTCACACCATCGTTCAGCGGCCTCATTGCCGATCTCATTGCAGACTTCAAAAGCCAGGGTGGTAGCGATGTCGAAGTGACAACAGGTATCGACATCTACACGCGCGCTCGCGAGGGTGAGGCAGACATTGTCATTTCGCACTATGGCTTCATAGAGGTCGAACAGTTCGTGCAGGAAGGTTATGGGCGATGGCCACGAACCGTATTTTCAAACCAGATCGCCATAATTGGTCCCAAGGATGATCCGGCACAAATTCGCAGTGCTCGCAGCGCCACGGAAGCCTTTCGTCGCATCGCGGATACGCAAGCTCCATTCATTGCCAATGCCCTGCCTGCCATCATCCAACTTACGGATTACTTGTGGGAAGGTTCAGGCCACCCGCAAAAAGGAAGCTGGTATCGTGATGATGGGATTTCAAAAGCCGAGGCGATCAAACTCGCCGGAAACAGTGGAGCCTATGTGATATGGGGCGCATCACCCTTCCTGAAATTTGCCAGAGAACACGGCAGTCCACTGGAGATCCTGTTCGCGCATGATCAGATCCTCCAACGCGCCATGTGCACCATCGTCGTCGACCCCGAAAAGGTGCCCAGTGTTAATGCGGAAGGCGCCGAAGCCCTGCAGCGCTATCTTCTTTCGCCGCGCGCGCAGGCCCGCGTTGCCGCTTTCCGCGAGAAAGGCAGCCCCGACATCCAACTCTGGTGGCCAGAGGCATTACACAACGATGGGGTTGGTGCACCGTGACGTTTGCTGCACGTCAGCATGATGGTTGGTGGGCTCGCAGGGCGCCGTGAGCACCGGTGGTTATCGAACAGGCGCAATCAGCCCTGCCTTACTTTGCGTATCTCGTTTTCAGGGTGCGCTTCTATAAGGCTTTGCCAGAGTTCTGCGAATAATTCTCTTGCCACCGTGTTGGGCTTGCCGAAAGCAAAATAGTCGATTGTCACCGGCCGACCATGATTGATGATACGAATGGCAACTCTGCCTTTAAGGTCTTCTGCGACCTTGGAGGCAGGCAGGATACCCGAGCCCAAACCCAAGGCGGCCCATTCACCAACAACGCGATAGCTGCTCGCCTCGCCTGGATACCGGTGCAACGCAATATTTTCATCCTGGAAATGCCGCTTGGTAACGCGCGTCAGGCCGCATGCATCGGGCACCAGAACGAACTCCTCGTCTGCCAGATCGGCAAGCTCGACATGATCCTTGCCTGTCCACACATTTGCATTCGATTGCTTGGGAACGAACAGCAGCGAGTCCCGCTGAATAAGCGTATAGACGCAGTCCGTCAGGTCGGGTGACCTGAGATCAACGGGCGCAATGACAAGATCGAGCTGCTGGTTGCGAAGCTGGTGGCTCAGATTATCAAGATTATCCTCTTGATAGACAATAGCCACGTCGGGATGCTGCCTGGCAAACTGCCACAAGATCCGCGCAGCCTGCTCTACACCAACTACGGGCGAGAAGCCGATCTTGACGGCATCCCTGGCGCCTTTTCCGCTCCGTTCTGCAAATTCGCTGATGCGCGCAACCCCGGCCAGAACTTCGCGAATCACGGGCAACAACGATTCGCCAAATGGCGTCAGATTAACTGAACGCGTGGTGCGTTTGAAAATCTTGTTGCCAAGCTCCGTTTCAAGCTGAGCGATTGCGTTGGACAACGTGGGTTGCGTGTTGGCGCATCGCGCTGCAGCTGCCACGAACGATCCTTCTTCGTGCACTGCCACAACATACTTTAACTGCTGAAGATTCATGCAGGCACCATCGTGAAAGCGTCATCGCATTTTTTAAGTAAACGCACAAAAAGCAAAATCCACACGCCAAAACCACGGACAAAAATAGATCGTATTGCCCGCCACTACAAATTTATTGGCAAAATTTATCTATAGCATTTGAAAATAGAATTTCTCTAACGCGCCCTCCCAGCCTAGCCTGATGTGCATGTAATCGCCACCACCAAGATGGCAGTCTTGCGCCTGCAGGACATTTAAGAAAATCAAATAGGAGGAGGAATTTATGATGAGATCATTGATTGCAGGTGTCGTCGCGGCCGGCTGTCTTTTGGGCGGCCTGCCTGCAGACGTCCGCGCTGATGAAACGTGCAACTCTCCGTTCACGACTGCACTGATCAATGGGCAGGAAGAATTTTTGCACGTCTGGACACTTGGTATGCCAGGCATCGGTGATGAGTCCGACAAGCTTGTTACGATTGACGTCGAGCCAGGCTCGGCCAACTTCGGCAAGGTTATTCATGCGCTTTCTGTCGGCGGACGCGGTGAAGCGCATCACACCGGGTTTTCTGACGACCGCCGCTTTCTTTGGGCTGGCCGGCTGGACGACAACAAGATTTTTATTTTCGACCTTGAAGACCCAGCCAAGCCGAAACTTCACAAGACCATTGCGGACTTTGCTGATGTGACGGGATACGTGGGGCCGCACACCTTCTACGCCATGCCTGGCCGCATGGTCGTCCAGGCGCTGTCGAATGTAAAAGACCACACAGGCGTGACAGGCATCGCCCTTTATTCAAACCAGGGTGACTACATCGAGAAGCACGACATGCCGATGGGTGGCGCACTTGGCGGCGATGGTTACGGCTACGACATCGGAATCAATCCAAACGAGAACGTGATGCTGACATCGAGCTTCACCGGCTGGACCAACTACATGATGGACCTTGGAACGCTCGTCAAAGACGCCGATGCGATGAAGAACTTCGGCAACACGATGGCGATCTGGGACGTCAAGTCGATGAAGCCGCTGAAAGTACTCGAAGTGCCCGGCGCGCCACTTGAAATCCGCTGGTCGTTGCGTCCGGGAGACGATTGGGCCTTCACCGCGACGGCGCTGACATCCAAGCTGTGGCTTGTGCGCAAGGATGCCAAGGGCGAGTGGGAGGCCAAGGATGTGGGAACAATCGGCGATCCCGCCAAGATCCCTCTGCCTGTCGACATCTCCATATCGTCCGACCGCAAACATCTGTGGGTGAACACGTTCATGGACGGAACGACACGCCTGTTCGACATTTCGAATCCTGAGGCACCCAAGGAAATCTACACAAAGAAGATGGGCAACCAGGTCAACATGGTTTCCCAGAGCTGGGACGGCAAGCGCGTCTACTTCACCACGTCACTGGTTGCGAACTGGGACAAGAAGGGCGATGCGAACGATCAGTTCCTCAAGGTGTTCGACTGGGATGGCAAAGAGCTGAAAGAAAAGTTTAAGATCGACTTTGTTGCCGAGAAACTGGGACGCGCGCACCATATGAAATTTTCTGCGCGGCCAAATTCGAAAGCGATTGGCTCAACGAAAGAAGTCTATCAGTCACTGTTGAACTGATTTGACCGTTCAAGGTGACAAGGCTTCCTCCTGTCCCCTGAGCCCCGGCCGCGCTCTCGTCGTTACAACCGCCATGAATGGACTCCCGTCTGCGGTGGTGGTTGGACAGGGTGCGGCTGGAGTTTTTGAGTTTGGAAACAATTGCAAATGTTGACCGAACGCGAACCCCGCGGTGCACGCTAATTTGACTGGAATTACACCAGCAAAATTGGTTGTGGCATTGGCTTTCGGCATCTTGATGCCCCGTTCCATGAAGAACGAGGCCTGAATGTGGTAAGATCCGGCATGCGGGCTGGAACGCCAAACCCTGCGAACCAACCTTTGAATATTGATATGTCTTGCACTCGAATAAAGAGACTGATCCGCGTTCTTATCCTGACAACCGCCGTTGTTGGCCTGACGTCTGCGGCGGTGGTTGGGCGCAGTGTTGCCGATGCTTCTCATTTTCCAGATGCGGGCACCTATAAACTGCAACGGATCTTCAAGGCTCCCAAATCATGGGTGCTGGAGCATAGCCGGTGGTGGCCGCAGAGCTTGTCGAAATTTACAAGCGGCAAGGTCACGCTTCTGAGTTTCTTTTATTCGACCTGCCGCGATCCGCAGGGTTGCCCTGTTGTTTGGTCGACCTTTGAGTCCGTTCATGCTGACGTGCAAGAGCGTGAGGATTTGCACGGCAAGGTGCGGCTTGTGTTGATCAGCCTCGACCCGCGCATCGACACACCCCAGCAACTGGAGTTCTTCTCGCTGGCCCGCCGTGCGACGCAGAAGATTGCGCCGTGGCATTTTCTGACAACATGGTCCGACCATTACATCGGCGATATCCTGGATCGTTTCGGTCAGGCGGCTGGACGGGACCTGGACGCCAACGGAAACCTTCAATTGACGATTAGTCATCAGATCAAGTTTTTCCTGATCGACGAGTCCTCGTGGGTACGTGAGATCTATGCCGGCGGCTTTGCTGATCCAGCCGTTATCGAAAACGATATTCGAACGCTCTTGATGGAGGCGGGCAAGCTGCCTCGTCAGGTCAGCGAGAAACAATGAGGTTCCATAAATGACGCGTGGCTCATTGAAAATGGCAACGTTTGCGACCGGCGCTGCGGTGCTGGTTGCCTTGACGATGGCAGCGGCGGCAAATGTCCTGGCGGTTAATAATAATGATGGCACCAAGCAGTCGGTACCGCTTGGCCTGCCAGCATTGCCTACTCGTTATGCCCGTGTAGCGCCTGAAAAAGTAGAGCTTGGCCGCAAGCTCTTTTTCGACCGCAGGCTTTCATTCAACAACACGCTCTCGTGTGCGATGTGCCACTTGGAGTCTGACGCGTTTGCTTCAACTCAATCCAAGAAGTCAATCGGCATGGAGGGGCGCACGCTGAAGCGCAATGCCCCAACGCTGTTGAATGTCGTCTATCAGAAAACGCTGTTCCACGACGGACGCGAGACGCATCTGGATCTGCAATCCTGGCTGCCAATCCTGGCGTTTGATGAAATGGCCAACCCGTCCATGGGCTATGTGCTCGACCATATTGAAAAACTCGATGACTACGCTTCCAGATTTGCTTCGCTGTATCCCGCCGATGGAATATCAGTTCATTCCGTGGCCGATGCCATTGCTTCATTCGAAGCAACACTACTGTCGGGCAACTCGCGCTTCGACAAGTGGCACTTCGGTGGGCAGGACGGCGCGTTGAGCGAAAAAGAGAAAGCCGGTTTCCGCGTTTTTACAGGCAAGGGGCAGTGCAGTTCGTGCCACTTGATCGGGGAGACGTCAGCGCTTTTTACAGATCATGAGTTTCACAACACGGGCATCGGCTACCGCGCTTCGATGCGCGATGATCGCGTTTACGTCATACCGCTCGCACCTGGCGTGGAAACAAAAATGTCCGCGACAGAGATCGATCTGTTCGGAGAAAAACCTCAAAACGACATCG
>JBKEAX010000365.1:0-9346 GCA_047972825.1 Hyphomicrobiaceae bacterium
GCGGGAAGGATTTTTTCTCTCCATGCAGCAATAATCAACGGCACAAGGTCTTTTGCGGTTGCCGGTCCGACGGTCACGTCTTGAAAGCCCAATTCACGCGCTGCCGCCCCTGTTGCGCGACCAACCACCAGAAGAGGACGCGAAATCAGACGAGACAGATCAGGATAAAGCTCCAGCGCCCTTAACCCATTTCGGCTGGTAACAACAAAAGCCGATGCGCGCTTCAGTATTTCGGCGTCAGGGACAGAGACTTTTATTTCGAGAAGCGGCGCCACATCGGCTGTCAGCCCTTCTGCCTCAAGCATCTCGCGCATCGCGGATGCGTCAGGCTCGGGTCTGGTGATGAGCAAGTGCATGGCGGCAACTCAATGCTTCAGCTCGCAGATGAAAAAAATCCGGGGCCAGCTTTTGCCAAAAGCTCCTGGGCGACTGCATCTCCCACTTCCTCGGCATCAGAGGCATTTGCGGCACGATGTGTTGCATAGGCGACCTGTCCATCCGTAGACAGGATCTCGCCACGGAAGAAAATGCGGCCTTCTTCATCGAGTGTTGCAAGCCCGCCAATCGGCGTTCTGCAGGAGCCTTCAAGGCGCGCCAGGTAGGCCCGTTCAACTTGCACGCAGGTTCGTGTCGGCTGATGATTGAGCGGAGCTATAAGGCTTGAGATTTTTTCATCTGCACTGCGGATTTCAATTCCAATGGCGGCCTGAGCGACAGCCGGCAACATCTCTTCGGTTGGCATTGCCCGTGTAATCCGCTCTGCCATACCCAGCCGGTTGAGACCGGCACAAGCCAGGAACGTCGCCCCGGCGACACCGTCCTCCAGCTTTTTCAAGCGCGTTTGAACATTGCCCCGAAAGCCAACCACCTCAAGATCGGGCCTGATACGCTTGACCTGGGCTTGCCGCCGCAGCGACGACGTGCCAACCACGGCGCCAGCGGGCATATCCGCAAGGGAGGAATACTCCAGGCTGATAAAAGCGTCGCGCACATCCTCGCGTTCCAGCACGGCGCCTATGGCAAGACCGCCTGATAGTTCAGTTTGCATGTCCTTCATGGAATGGATGGCCAGATCGATATTACCCCCTAAAAGCGCGTCCTCGATTTCTTTCGTAAACAGACCCTTTCCGCCGACTTCAGCAAGCGGGCGGTCCAAGATGCGATCACCGGCCGTCTTGATAATGACGATTTCAAAATCATCTTCCGGGCGAGCGTGCGCTGCCATCAGGCGTTCGCGTACCTCATGGGCCTGGGCCAGCGCCAGCGGCGAGCCGCGCGTGCCGATACGAATAAGGGGCGCTTGCAAACTTCTGGCTCCAGGTGCTAGGGCGAAGGAAATTGCGGCGGGACGGCGCATCGCGCGATGCAGCCGCTTGATCGGGCGACATTAATGCCGCCTCCCGCCGCTGAACGCAATGCGCGTCCGTTAAGCTTGACCAATGGACGCAATTTTCTCAGGAATTACCGGCTGTGACGGTGCCAAACACACCGGCCAAATCGACCAGCGAGCATTCGGGCTGGCCAACGGCCCATCCCGGCTCAACGGTGCGGGTTCTGGGCATCGAGACGAGTTGTGACGAGACAGCCGCAGCCGTTGTTGCGCGCTCGGCAGACGGCCGGGGACAAATACTTTCCAACATTGTTCGCTCTCAGTGGGACCGGCACCGGCAGTTCGGCGGTGTCGTGCCCGAGATCGCGGCGCGCGCGCATGTGGAGTGTCTTGACGCCTTGATCGCGGAAGCGATGGATCGCGCCGGCATTTCATTTACCAGCCTGGATGCCATAGCCGCGACAGCGGGACCCGGGCTGATCGGCGGGCTTATGGTTGGCCTCGTCACGGGGAAGATGCTGTCGCTAGAACATGACAAACCTTTGATTGCCGTCAATCACCTGGAAGCACATGCGCTCACCGCCGGACTGACGGATGGCTTGTCCCCGCCCTATCTCCTGCTTCTCGTTTCAGGCGGCCATACCCAGCTTCTCGCGGTGGATGACATTGGCCGCTATCGCCGGCTTGGCTCGACCATCGACGACGCGCTCGGAGAAGCGTTCGACAAGACAGCCAAGCTATTAGGATTGCCGATGCCGGGCGGGCCATCGGTGGAGCAGGCTGCCCAATCAGGAGATCCAACCCGTTTTGGATTGCCACGGCCTATGACAGGGCGAGCAGAGCCTCATTTCTCATTTGCCGGACTTAAAACCGCTGTACGGCATGCTGCGCAATCCATCGCACCATTGAGCGACAATGACGTTGCCGACCTGTGTGCAAGCTTTCAGGCTGCCGTCTGCGATAGCGTTGTTGACCGTACGCAACGCGCCATTGAAATTCTGCGGGATGCAGGCGTGGGACATGCACACGCGCTCGACGGCCAACCCGGAACAGCAATCCAGGACCTGGTGGTTGCTGGTGGCGTTGCCGCCAACAAGAAAATCCGCGCCGCGCTTGCAGATTTGGCTGCCGCCAATGGATACCGCTTTCATGCGCCGCCGATCGCACTTTGTGGAGACAACG
This sequence comes from Hyphomicrobiaceae bacterium, assembly GCA_047972825.1. GTDB lineage: Bacteria > Pseudomonadota > Alphaproteobacteria > Rhizobiales > Hyphomicrobiaceae > JAEUMD01. The sequence goes on from JBKEAX010000365.1 coordinate 2,513, forward strand.
CCGCGATGATTGCCTGGGCGGGGGCTGAACGGCTTGTGCGCGGCCTTACGGACAATCTCAATGCACCGGTTCGCCCGCGCTGGCCACTCGATAGCGCAGCGGTGCCAGCACTTGGAGCTGGCTTGAAAGGTGCGAAAGCCTGAGGTTGCAGCAAACGTGTGGGAAAGGGCGCACATTCACTTTGTAAACCTGCTTGATTTCAATCGATGGCACGGATACGGGTCCGTGCTATCCCTTCGCAAGCAAATTTAATCGTTTTGGCAGGCAGCGCGGCTGCGTAAGGCGGGACTGGTCACATGCGGCTAGACAGTATCGGCGTGATCGGAGGTGGCGCTTGGGGCACGGCTCTGGCGCAGACTGTACGGCTGGCCGGCAGAAACGCTGTAATCTGGGCGCGCGAGCCTGACGTTGTCGATGATATCAACGCGCGCCACGTCAACGCCCAGTTCCTTCCCGGGATACCGCTCGACACCAGTCTTAGAGCAACCGGCAACCTCATCGACATCGCCCAGACCGATGCCATCTTGATGGTGGCACCAGCCCAGCACGTTCGCGCAGTTGCCACAGAACTGCGGCCGCACTTGAAGCCGGGCCAGCCAATCATCAATTGCGCAAAGGGCATCGAACGAGCAACCGGCAAAGTCATGGGAACGGTGCTCGCGGAGGCTCTTCCCGACGCCCTGCTGGCTGCTCTTTCCGGTCCGAGTTTTGCAGCGGACGTGGCACGCGGCCTACCGACGGCCCTCACCATTGCCTGCGATCGTGAAGACATCGGACGTGATCTTGCTGAAGCGCTCGGTTATCGCCATTTTCGCCTTTACTGGTCGTCGGATCGGATCGGTGTTGAATTGGGTGGTGCCGTCAAGAACGTGCTGGCCATTGCTGCGGGGATCGTTGCGGGCAAAACACTTGGTGCCAGCGCACACGCAGCTCTGGTTGCGCGCGGGTTTGCTGAATTGCGCCGGTTCGCCGCCGCATATGGCGCACAACCAGAAACCATGATGGGGCTTTCCGGCCTTGGCGACCTGATCCTGACCTGTGGCAGCCCCCAATCCCGCAACATGAGCCTTGGCCGAGAACTCGGGCAAGGACGCGCGCTCAAAGATATTCTGGGCCAGCGCAAGGCCGTCACCGAGGGCGTGTGGACTGCTGCGGCAGTTATAAAGCTCGCCCGCGCGAAAGGTGTTGAAATGCCAATTGCCGAAGCGGTGCATGCAATCGTCGAAGGTCATGCAGAAGTGGATGATGCAATCGCCGCACTTTTATCGCGTCCGTTCAAGGCCGAGGCTTGATTTCATGGGGTGGGTGATGCAGCGAGGTTTATCGTGCCGCTGCATCTGCGTTTAGATCGTGTTCACTTTTCATGGAATCGCACACGCTCATCAAAATGGAAGGTGTTGCGGGGCTTGGGTCACGTGAGATGGAGCGCTACCATGGAAGGCTTTGCGAGGAACCAGGATCATGGAAACCGGCCGTCGGTAAGCAGCGCGCTCACCTTGACAAGTCCAAACCCGACGCCGTAAATGCCGCAATCCTAGGGGCTGTTTTTTGCAGAATCCCAGGCGGGCTTGGTGTTTTGGGTTGGGCATTTTTTTCACGCTGAACCTCGATACACTTCAGCTCAACATGCTCTGGCGGGGCCGTAGCTCAGATGGGAGAGCGCTGCAATCGCACTGCAGAGGTCAGGGGTTCGATTCCCCTCGGCTCCACCAGCCATAACTCATTGAATTTTATCACTGTTTTGGCGCCGCGGATTGCTCGTTCCAACTCGGTCACGCTGTGGAATGCGCCGCGCCTGATCCGCTTCGTCGTGAAAACGAGCTTCTTCGCGCTGAAAGGGATCTGTTAAAAAAGCGACCGCCTTCTTTGCCAAGGAGACAAAGTGGGGGAAGTCCAGAACGACTACATCTGCACAGAGATCCTCTCTGTTGGAGGGGCGGGAGAGTTCAGCGACCGACTGTCGATCGTTGGATCACCGCTCAGGCAAGGCAGGAGCAAGCGAAAGAACTCTGCACTACGGCTGATAAGGGAGAGACGAATGATGCAGTACAATTTTCAGAACGCCGTCGTCTCCCTTTTTGTACCCCCAACTCTTGTCGGTCATGATCGTCTGGCCGTCCTTGTCGGTGAAGTACATCCAGCCCATCCACATAGCGACACTACCGTCAATAAAGGACGCGGCGGTTTCTGAGCGCGTTTCGCGCCACCCTCTGATCGCAAACCCGAGGTCGAGGGGATAGTCGGGGTCGTGGCCGACGAAATAGGATAAGGCGCCCTTTCTAGTGGTACGAAAGGTCTTTTCGCCACCGCTCAGCGTCGGTTTGAACAGCACCGGTCCGAGGTCGTAGCCATATGCTACGTCCAGCACATCGTTAGCCACGCTACGTGCTCGCGTGATGCCGTCTGCATCGTAGGCCCGCGAAATCGCAAGGATACCGTCGCCCCATGCAGCACGCGCCGCCGTAAGTTCCTTCTCGACGATAATCAGACTGTTTCCCTTCGTGTTCAATCGGGTGTGCAAGGTCATTCTGCGGCTTCTGCCCGCCGCCACAACGGGAAGGCGTCTGGCTGCGTCCAGGCCACGGCGTCATGCGGGTGCAGGCTTTCCAAATGCCGTACATGGACGCGCGGCCGGGGCTGGTCGGCCAGAGCTGCATTGATTCGCCGCGCCGCATCCTCCACAAACATCAGGTTGCGCCCATTGAGAACGGCAAACGCCTGTTCGTCGGCGCGTTTCACCGCTGTCTGCACCGGCGTCTGCAGCGCGGCCTCGATGCGGTCGATCAGGGCAAGCAGGCCGAAGCCCTTGGCGGTGGGGTCCGCCTCAATCGAGACCTGAGCCTCGCTACGCTGGCTATGTGGCGTGGCTGCCGTAGCATTGTCACGCAACCAGACGGCGACCTCGTCCGGTGTGACCGCAACCTTTCCAACGAACGCGTCGCGGAAGCCTTGCTCCACAATCTGGCGCGACAGGGCGCTCGAGCAGGGACAGGTCGACGAATAGCCGACCCGCACCTCGAGTCGGCAGGCATAGGCGGCATCGACCAGTGACGCGTCGATGCGCACCGGATAGGACGTCCAGCCGGAAAGCCCCTCGCTCACCAGCGCAGGGCGGCGGGCTAACAGGTCGAATGCAACATGCAGCCGCGCATTGCCGCTGCCGCAATCTGCGTGACTCTCGATCATCCGGTCGAGTAGTAGCCTCAAGCCCGCCGGCGTCAGTCCTTCGCCTTGGCTCAGTGTTTCGAGCAGGCGATAGAGCCTCGACATGTGGATGCCCTTGGCTTCGGGCCGCGGAAGGTCAACCTGCGCATCGACGCGGGCATGCACGTCGCGGTGGCAGCCCGGTTCGCGCACCGGCACGGGTAGATCAATCCCCTGCATGCCCACCCAGGAGAGTGGGCTGTGAACAGGGGCGGAATCAGAGATGTTGATGTCGGGAAGTTCTGCATTCATATCCGGTGCACCTATAGAGTAATCACTTGATCGGGGTTGGTCGGCGCCAAGGCGGCGTAGAGCTGAGGAAAACAACCGGCGTGGACCCCCTCAACCACGCCCTTCGGTTTAACTTCACCAGTCCCACACTGATGAAATTCACCCTCGGCCAGATTGCGCCGCAACGCGCACTGATCACACATCATCAAAAGGATGTTCTTTTCGGCCGCGATCCGAGCGAGACGATCGCCGATCGGATCACCTTTGCGCAGCGCGTATAGATTGTCGTCGAAGAAGAACATGCCGACGACTTCTACGCCATGATAACCATCCTCGAGCTGAGGCAGGATCATGGTAGCCAGTTTGTATGAGGCAGCCATATCCGTAGCGAAGACGTAGGTGACTTTCATGTGGTGTTCCTTTGCTGCATCAGATGATTTGCTGTGCGGCTTCCTCGCCATGAGCCACCCGATTCATCGGGAGACTGTATCTGCCGTGCTTCTTTCGGGCGGCGATGATTCATGCGTCCCTTTCTAGATGCGGCACGAGTGCGCGAATTGCAGTGAACAGGCTGTCGTTGTGCTCGTGCGTATGGGCCTTGGCGAATTGCGCGTGCTCACCGGCGGGCGGTGGCTTTGCGTGCGCATCTCCATGGGCAATCTGTTCCTCGTGGCGAACAATTTCCGCCTCATGGGCCACGATGCGCGCCTGGTAGGCAAAGATCGCGGCCTCGGCGCGCTTTAGAATAGAGAGCGCTTCAAGGTGATCGTGGCGCCAGCGGAAATGATCCTGGGCTTGAGCCAGATGCTCGGCATGGTCAGCTTCATTGGAGGTTGTCATAGATCAGCACCTTATCAGCTGGGGTTGCGGAATAGGTTTGGGAAAACATCGTTCGCCCGACGGGACGCGCCACCTTTTGCTGGTGGAAGGCGAAACGTGCCGCCATCGACAGAGCGATCAAACTGGCGTCGGCGGGGGCATCGTCTGGCCGACGGACCAGTAGTCAAAGCGAGGTGGTCATGGGATCGTCATGCTGAGGCCTGCACGGTCCTGCAGGCGGCGCAAACACCGTGGACCTCGATCACATGGCGCTGAGGTAAGAAGCCGGACTCACTGACGACGCCTGAGAGCTCTGCCAAGAGGTCTGGTGCGACACGCTCTTCAACCGTTCCGCAATCGTCGCAGATCGACAGGATGCAAGCCTGCTGGTGGCTATCACACTGGCAGGCGATGTAGGCCTTGAGGGATTCAACGCGATGAACGCGTCCTCCTTTGGTCAGCGCCGCCAGTGCATTGTAGATTGTCGGCGGCGCGATGCTGGGGTACGCCGTGCTCAATTCCCGAAGCACATCGTAGGCAGACAAGGGGTCGCGGCGCCGACGCAAAACCCGCAGCACTTCGGCCTTCATTTTCTCTCCGCGCTTACTCATCGGTTGCCTCCGCATGCTTTCACCACGACACTAAATTATTTTATAAAATGATTTGACCAACGCTATCTACACCTTTCATCCTGTTATTTGTCTTCCCGATAATGGCAGCCGAGGTCAGGTCGCAACCATTGGCAATGGCATTCGGGCACAGACTCATATGCGAACCCGCCAGCGACTCTCGCCGCCGGTGTCCTCAACTTCTACGCCAAGGGCTGCCAGTTCATCACGGAGCATGTCCGCACGTGACCATTCGCGCTTTGCCCGGGCGCGAGCACGTTCTGCAACCAGCGCGTCGATCCGGGCAATGTCACCCGCACCCGCTTGCGCCCAAGCTCCCGCATCCTGTTGCAGAAGACCGAGAAAGGCCCCCGCCTGCCGCAAGGCGGCGGCGAGCTCCGCACGCCGCAAGTGATCTGTGTTGGCATTGAGTTGCCCCGCGAGAGCGTGAAGAGCTGCCAGGGCGGCAGGCGTATTGAGATCGTCGTCGAGGGCCGCAAGAACCGGAGTCATGTCCTCGGTGCGCGCCTCAACCACCGGCAGATCGCGCAACGCGCCATAGAGGCGGTCAAGCGCCGCCTTCGCCGCGCGCGGCGTGTGAGGCGTCCAGTCCAGCGGTTGACGGTAATGGCCGGTCAAGAGTGCATAGCGGATGGCTTCGCCAGGGGTTTGTGCCAGAAGGTCACGCACCGACAAAACATTGCCGAGCGACTTCGACATCTTGGCGCCGGATACTGTGACATGCCCGTTATGGACCCAGAAGCGCGCAACGGTGCCCTGCGCGATCTCGTTTTCATGGTGCGGAAAACGCAGGTCGATCCCGCCGCCATGGATGTCGATCTTCTCGCCGAGATGGGCCCGAATCATCGCCGAACACTCGATGTGCCAACCTGGGCGGCCAAAACCCCACGGGCTATCCCAGCCGGGTTGATCATTCTGCGATGATTTCCACAGTACGAAGTCACGTGGGTCACGCTTCCAGGGTGCGATTTCGACCCGCGCCCCTGCCAGCATTTCGTCGGGGTTTGCGCCTGACAGGCGGCCATAGGCCGGGAAGCTAGGAATGTGGTACAGCACGTGCCCCTCTGCCGGATAGGCCCGGCCTTCGGAGATCAGCTCTTCGATCATGGTGATCATCGGCGTAATGTGATCGGTCGCGCGCGGCTCGATATCCGGCAAGGCGACACCAAGGGCAGCCAGGTCCGTATGGTAGGCCTCGCTGAAGCGCGCAGCGATCGCGCCACAGCTTAGGCCCTCGGCCGATGCCGCAGCGATAATCTTGTCGTCTACATCGGTAATGTTGCGGGCGTAGGTCACGTGTGGAAAGTGCGCACGCAATACGCGCGCCAGAACATCGAACACGACAGCCGGCCGCGCGTTGCCAATATGGGCGAACGAATAAACGGTGGGACCGCAGACATACATCCGCACATGGCCCGGGTCATGAGGAACGAACGGCTCGACTTGACGACCCATGGAGTTGAATAGACGGAGCATAGTTTACAACAGTATCTCGCTTGTGTTGATCATAATGCCAAACGCACATGCCTTTTGATCTTTAGCGCCTCGCGATCCTCGGGGCGGATTCGCCGATTCACGAAACGGGTCTTCCAACATATCGTGGCATTCTCCCCCGCAAGGACCGCCGGCGTTACCACAGACCGGTTGTACTGAGTGCTCACCGGAAGGCTTCTCGCTTTACAGCGACGCTCTTCTAGATCATGTATATTATAAAGTAAAATAAGGCGAGGACGTGATCATGGCGAGACTAGAATTCCAGGACCGGCGCTCTGTGGAACAGGTTGAGGAGGGTCTTGAGCTAACGCCGAAGTTCGGTGGTGACAATCTCATGCCCTGCATCACTACTGACGCTTGCACAGGCGAAGTCCTGATGTTGGGCTGGATGAACGCGGAGGCGCTGAGGCTGACGATCGAGATCGGCGAAGCCCATTACTTCAGCCGTTCAAGGCAG